>JANNFQ010000586.1:0-4004 GCA_031380045.1 Acidimicrobiaceae bacterium | reverse complement strand
ATGAGCGACGACAAACCGCGCGGGGAACTCACTGTGCGCATCAGTGCGATGCCGGCGGACACCAACGCCAACGGCGATATTTTCGGCGGCTGGGTGCTCTCGCGCATGGACCAGGCCGGCGGCATCGCCGGCACCGAGCGCGCCCGCGGCCGCGTCGTCACCATCGCGGTCGACGCCATGACCTTCATCCGCCCGGTGCGGGTCGGCGACGTGCTCGAGGTCTTCACCGAAGTCGAAAGCATCGGCCGCAGCTCGATGAAGCTGCCCGTCTTCTTCAGGAAGATGCCGACGGACACGGGCTCGACGAACACTGGGCCCAACGTACTGATGTACTGGTGAACGGCTTCGAAGACCGGCCGCTCGTGCGGTGGGCCGGTGGAGAAGTACTGCTGGAGCGTCATCGCTGGTGCACACTCGTGACCCTGGCGCGAACGAGCGAAGCGGCGCCCGCACGACGGACACTCCCAACCAGTCATGGATCGATCATGCCCGACCCGGAGTGCAGGTTGGCAACGTCGGCGGCAACGCGCCCAGCCCACCACCCCTGGGCGTCGACACTGCGGGTACGGCTGGCACGCAACCGCGGGAAGATCTGCTGGGTGATCTGATCGACAGCCTCGGTGCGTGCCGCCATCACGGGCACCAGTGCGGTGCCGTAGTGCACCTGTGCCTGATCGCGAGCATGATGCCGCGCCTCTTCGAGACGCTCGCGGATGCGGTTGGCGTAGGACAACACGAAGGCACGTCGGAAGGCAGGCGACTTGGCGCGCCCACCGTTGCGGCTGGCGTCGCTCATCGCCCGCGTCAACTGGATGAGCAACGATGTGAACAACAGTTCGGCCAGGTCGAGGTCGAGCGGGAAGCCGACAACCGTGGCCCAGCCGAACTGCTCGTCCCACACCACGCGCCCCCCGTTGGCCGTAGCGACGGAACCCAACAACTGCGCCTTCTGAGGTGCATACGGGTTGTCGATGTGGATGCGCCGCGAACGAACGTCGGTACCGAGATCATGCGAGCGATCATTGGCCAGCATGGCCGCATCGATCGCGTGCCGCGACATGAGCTCTTGCGCCTTCTCGGTGAACGCCTCGGCCTCGGCCGGGAAGTCGGTTCCTTCTGCCTTGGCCAACAGGGCACGGATCTTGTCGACGACTTTGACGTCGACGTTGCTGGCGTCGGCGGGAGACCGGCGCGGCGCCGAAGCCAACCGGGCCCAAGCCGAGGGAGGATCCATGACCAGCGGTATGCGCGGCAACGTGACCACGTATCCCATGATCTGCAAGGCTGCCGCGAGGGCGTCGGCCACCGTGGCCCTCTCGGCCCGCCGCCACCGCTCGACCGCCGACACACTGGCCACGAACCGCCCCGACGCCGTGGAACCAACGGCGGCGAGTTGGTCGTCCCACGCTGCGGGGCGGTCGGCCGAGCGCAGCGACGCGTCGTCGAGGATGAGTTCGGCGGCCAACCGGGCCGACTTCGCTGAGAACTGGCGGCGCACAGCGTGGACGAGGTCGAGCGGCAACCAGCCCCCGCCGTTCCAGTGGTGTGCGAGCAGACTGACGACGCACTCGGTCACGACGCGATCGGGTGCTTCACCATGTGTGGAGGGTGCCAGCACCAGACGGGCCACGATCTGCTCGCGCAGGAGGTCGTCGAGCTCCACCCCGTACGACACGCGAGCGCCCCACGTGACCAGTTCGGTGACGCCGATGTCGTCGAGACCACGCCTCGAAGACGATGACGACGATGACGATGACGACGACGATGACGTGGAAAAGGGATCTGATGGGCGCGACGACCGCTGACGGTCGCGCGCCGATTGGCGACGCTGCTTGGCAGCTCGACGCTGCTGGCTGTTCTGACCCATGGCGCTCAGTATGGATGGCGGGTGTGACGTTCATTTCGACTGTGGCCCGAGGTTCGGGTCCACAGGTGCGGATCGACCGCGTCGTCGCTGCTACTCGATGTCTTCGCCGGCAACGGTCAACACGGCTTCGGCGTGCATCTTGGCCTCGGCCTCGGTCAGCGAGGGGCCCAGCTCGACGATGAAGGCCACGCCCGGGTTCAACAGATCGCGAGCCCACGTGGCGGCGACCCCGGTGTAGGTACCACCGGTGATGCTGACCACGGGCAGGCCGGTCAGGTCGGCGTAGCGCTGCCGGATGCGGCCGTCGCGCCCTCGGCCGGGCGCGATTCGATACAGGTCCTGGTGGTACCACATCGTCAGGTCGGGCCTGATCTCGGACACGAAGTCCACCATCGCCTGCGTCTCGGGTTCGCTGGCAGCACTGGGCCCGGCGTACTGACCGTCTCCGGGGACACCAAGAGGCGCCCAGCTGTCGGGAAAGTTGCGGTTCAGGTCGACCTGATTGGCATTGTGACGCGTGGTGTTGGCGACCCCATCGGGATTCATCGAATCGACCAGCCACAGATCGACACCAGCCGGCACATCCATCTGGTGCAAGTGCTGCATGATGGCCAGGCCGTCGTTCTCGTCGCCGTGAATGACGCCGATGATCAGCACGACCCGTCCGCCAGGGGTGCCACGACGTTCGGCCACGATCGGTCTGCCCTCCACCGACTCGCCGATGTTCCGGGTCTCGATCATTTCGTTGTCGATCATCGGCGAAGCGACCGTCGTGGTCGGCTGTTGTGTCGTGGTGGATGCGCTGGACGTCGTGGCCGGTGCTTGCGTGGTCGGTGCTTGCGTGGCCGGGCTCGGCGTGGTCAGCGTCGACATCGTGGTGGTGGTCACACTGGGTGCAGCAGTTGACGTCGACCCGCCGGCGACCGTGGAGGTACCGGTGGAATCAGAGCCGTTGCTGCACGCTGACAGCACCAGGGCAACCGAGATCAGGCACGCCGCAGGTGCCAGGAGGCGCATCTGCATACCAGCGACGGTATCCCAGCCGCGTGGCCGATCGGGCGGTCAGCCTTCGTTCCAGAAGTAGCAGCCGTAGGTCTCGGGGTCGCCCCAACGAACCTGATCGCGACCGACCAGCGTGTCGCGGTCCGTGAACTTCACCTGGTCGAGGCCGATGGTGACGATCTCGGAACCGATGATCATCGAGCGCTGCAACGGGTTCCAGCAGTTCGACTGGTTGCGGTACTCGTGTTCGATGGTGCCCCGGCCGACCAGCTGCGTCCCCTGCAACTGGGCCACCACGACACCGCCGGCCGGGCTGGCGATGTCGGCCGCCAAGCAGTCGACGGCTGGCCCACAGCCCTGCCACGAGGGCGACACGGGGATGACGATCGTGCCGTCTTCTGGCCAGTACAGGAACGCCTTGTGATCCCACTCGGCTTCGCTGTACCCCCCGATGGGCAGCGAGGAGATCTCGCGTGGGTTGGCCGGATCGCTGACATCGAACAGCGACAGCTTGGTGCCCTGGGTGCTGCCATCCTGGTTGGCATCCTGCCCCACACCCAACAGCAGGCCCTCGCCGACCGGGTGGAGGTACGCCGAGTAGCCGGGGATCTTCAGTTCGCCACGGACGACGGGATTGGTGGGGTCGGCCAAGTCGATGACGTACAACGGGTCGGTCTGGCGGAACGTGACCACGTAGGCCTGCGTGCCCAGGAAGCGGACGGCGTGGATCTGTTCAGTCAGGCCCAACCCCTGGACGGAACCGACGGTCACCAGGTCGGTGCCTTCTGGGCGCAGTACGTACACGCCCGACTCGCTCGGCTGCACGCCACTCCAGTCCTGCTGCGTGGTGGCGACCCGCAGGTCGCCATTCAGTTCGCTCATCGAGAACTGGTTCAACAGGCCACCGGGCACCTCGCCCGAGGCGACGTACGATGCGCTGGATCCGTCGCCCAGCGCGAACTGATGGATCATCGTGGGCGGCTGCTCGTTGCTGGGCTGCTGGCCGTCGAGCGGGTTGTACCAATCCCACGGCACGGTCGCCAGGTAGATGTTCGACGACGAGGCGTACACGATCTCGCCGTTCGACACGATGCCGGCGGCGCCGACGGGACTGTCGTCCCCGCGCAGGTCGATC
>JANNFQ010000580.1:0-5604 GCA_031380045.1 Acidimicrobiaceae bacterium | reverse complement strand
CATCGACCTGGCCGAACGCCGCCGCCGTCGGCTGCGGTGGACCGGAGGGGCACTCTCGGTCGCTGCTGCTGCTGTCGCCTTCGTGGCAGGCACAGCCGTGGTCGATCGCAACGACCAGCCTGCGTATGCCGATGCGCTGTCGACCATTCTCCAGCAGGGTGACGCTCGCGTCGTGACACTCGCCGCATCCGGCGGGGCAGTCGGCTCCATCAAGGTGGCTTGGTCCGAGACCATCGATGAAGGGGTCCTGCTGGCCGACGGTCTGCCGGCGGCACCAAGCGGCCATGCGTATGAATTGTGGATGATCGGCGACGACGGCCCGGTGGCCAAGCACCTGCTCGATCCGGCCGCCGACGGAGAACTTCGTGCCGTCATGCCCGTCGATGCCTCGCCCGACGCGTGGGGCATCACCATCGAACCCAGCGCTGGGTCGGAGACGCCGACCGGTGAGGTGCTGTACCTGGCCGAGGCCTGAGTTCGCCACGGGCGCGATGGACACGTGAGCGTTCATCCCCGATCGTTCGCCAGCGGCTAGAAACTCACAGATGAGTTCTGCGCGGACGTTCCTGTTCATGCCCGAGAGTGCGTATGGCCCCACCAACAACTGCATCGGCATCGGCCATCGATTGCGCGAGCGGGGCCACCGGGTGGTGTTCGCTGCCGAGGCCTCGTGGGCGGGAAAGCTGCAAGCGCTGGGCTTCGAGGAAGACCTGGTCCACCTGGCACCGCCGCCCGACGACGACGGCATCGAGCAAGACGCCGGCCAGTTCTGGACCGACTTCATCCGCGACACCTCGCCTGAGTTTCGCAAGCCCACCATCGAACAGTTGTCGACGTTCGTTCAGCCCACGTGGCAGGCGTTGATCGACGGGGCCAAGTACTGCCAACCGCAACTGCAGTCGATCATCGAACGGCAACAGCCCGATGTGCTGATCGAGGACAACGTCAACTGCTTCCCGGCCCTGCTGACCGCCGGAACGCCGTTCGTGAGGATGATGTCGTGCAATCCGCTCGAGGTTCGCGGCGATCAGTTGCCACCCGTGTTTTCCGGGTATCCAATCGGCGATCGCAGCAAGTGGCGGCAGTTCCGCGATGAGTACGACCGCACACATCGGCCGATGTGGGCCGAGTACGACGGCTGGGTGCGCTCGTGCGGCGCACCGGCCCTGCCAGACCTGGATTTCATCCATACGTCCGATCACCTCAACCTGTACCTGTATCCCGAGGTCATCGACTACACCCACGAGCGGCCGCTGGACGCCACCTGGCAACGACTCGACTCGTCGGTCAGAGCCACCGACGCCGAATTCGTAGTTCCCGATTCGTTGCGCGACGGGCCGGGGTCGCTGATCTACCTGTCACTCGGATCGCTCGGCTCGGCCGATGTCGAGTTGATGAAGCGGCTGGTCGACGTGTTGGGGCGCACCCAGCATCGGTACATCGTGTCGAAGGGCCCGCAGCACGATCAGTTCCAGCTGGCCGACAACATGTGGGGCGATCATCAGGTACCGCAAACCAATGTCTTGCCGCTGGTCGATCTGGTCATCACGCACGGTGGCAACAACACGATCACCGAGAGCTTCCACTTCGGGAAGCCGATGATCGTGTTGCCGCTGTTCTGGGATCAGTACGACAACGCACAACGCGTGCACGAGACAGGTTTCGGTGTTCGGTTGGACACGTATCGGTTCACCGACGACCAGATGACATCGGCAGTACAGCGTCTGCTGGCAGACAGTCAGTTGCGCTCGACGATGGCCCGCAACGCCACCGAGATCCAGGCCCGTTCGGGCACCATCCGCGCTGCCGATCTGATCGAGCGCCTCGGGCTGTAACGCTGCGCTCTGACTCGGGTCGCCGAGTACGGCTCCTGACTCGCGCCCTGAACGGATGCACTACATTCGCAGACAAGTCTGAACGATGGTTCAGTGATGGCGCATGAGGAGCAACGTGGCGGTCGACCCGACGACTACAGATGACATGCGAACGATGAACGTCGGCGGCGGCCGCATCGAACTGACCTCGTTGTCGAAGTGGTACGGCGATCAGCAGGTGCTGAAGTCCATCGATCTGACCATCGAGTCGGGCGAGTTCTTCTCGCTGCTCGGTCCGTCGGGCTGTGGCAAGACGACGACCCTGCGGTTGATCGGCGGGTTCGAGCAGATCGAATCGGGCGGCGTGAAGATCGACGGAGTCGACATGCGCGATGTGGCTCCCGAGAAGCGTCCCGTCAACACCGTGTTTCAGAGCTATGCGCTGTTCCCCCATCAGACCGTCGAACAGAACGTGGCATTCGGGCTGCGTTTCCAGAACTGCACCAAAGTCGAGCGCAAGCGCAGGGTGGGCGAGGCGCTGGAACTGGTACGGCTGAACGGCTACGAGACGCGCCGCCCGCATCAGATGTCGGGCGGCCAGCAGCAGCGCGTCGCTTTGGCGCGATCGTTGGTGCTGCGGCCGAAGGTGCTGCTGCTGGACGAGCCGCTTGGTGCGCTCGATGCGAAGTTGCGTCGCGTGCTGCAGGTGGAGCTGCGCGCCCTGCACCAAGAAGTGGGCATCACCTTCGTGTACGTCACGCACGACCAGGAAGAGGCGCTGACGATGAGTGATCGGCTGGCAGTCATGCGCTCCGGCCAGATCGATCAGATCGGCACACCCCGCGAGGTCTACGACCAGCCGGCCACGACCTACGTTGCCGACTTCCTCGGCATCGCCAATCTGGTGCCGGCGCACGTCATCCGCGACGGCGAGCTGGAACTGGCCGGTGTTCGCGTGCAGGCCGACACGTCGGCGCTGCAGGGCGCGTGCCAGGTGCTGATTCGACCCGAGCGGCTGCGCTTGGTGCCGGTCGGCCACGGACTGTTGCGCGCCGAAATCGAGCATCTGGTGTTCGCCGGCGCCATCACGCACGTGCACTTGCGCGTCGGCGAACACGCGCTGCAAGCCGTGGTTCCGAACGACGGCACGCCGTTGCCGGCCACCGAGGGTGGCCAGGTCGATGTGACGCTGGCCCCCGATGCCCTGCGAGTCCTGGCCAACGGACCGAGTGAGTCGGGCTGACTGATCGGGCCGGTCAGTCCAGATCGACGGGGCCGCGGGCCCGCAGGTAGTGCGCAACGAAATCGATGACCAGATCGTCCTTCGGGCTGAGCACGCCGCCCTGGAAGAGTCGTGACGAGACACCCTGTTGCACTCGCTCGCACACCATGTTGTCCTGTGCGGCGACCATCTCGTTGAACTCGACCACCGATGCTGGGTCGAACGCCGGATCGGCGATGGTCTCGGGGGCGAACATGTACTCCATCACCATGGTGGTGTGCCCCGGACCCTTCGGGTACAGGTAGCTGACGATCACGCAGGTGCCCGTGACATCGACGAACGCATTGGGGAACATGGTGCAGCCGTAGTACGACGAGGCATCGATGTCGCTGAGGCCTGGCAGCACCGGCAGCGCAGTTTCGCCGTTGGTGCTCAGGCTGGTACCGCCGTTTCGCAGCATGACGCCGCCGTCTTCGCGATCGTGGTCGTAGACCCACCCGGTGCGGTAGATGGGCACCAGTTCGACGAGCTCTGGGTGGACGCGAGTGCAGTGCAGGCACTCTTGGTAGTTCTCGACGATGATCTTCCAGTTCGCGGCGACCTCGGCCACCGTGCGGACGGCCACGCGCAGGTCGGCCAAGCCGAACCGTTCCAGACCGACCAGTTCTTGGCCGTGTTGCGCGACCCACTGATCGAAGGCCGGTGGGTCCGTGGCCAGACAGATGAACACGAATCCTTGCCACACGTGCGTGGCCACCGACCACAGCGACAACGCGTCCTTGTCGACGTCGTCGTCATCCAGATGCGGCGTGGCGATGAGGCGGCCGTCGAGGGCATACGTCCACGCGTGGTAGGGGCACATGAGCGAACCCTGGCTGGTGTCGCTGCGCTCGTCGCACAGGCGTGCGCCGCGGTGCCGGCAGACGTTGGCAAACCCGTGCACGACGCCGGTCAGGTCGCGTGTGACCAAGATGCTCTCGCCGGCGATGTCGACGACGGTGCGGTTGCCGGGTTGCAGCGTGTCGGCTCGCAACGCCAGTATCCATCCGCCGTGGAACAGTCGCTGTCGCTCGATCTCGTAGACCTGGTCGGAGCAATAGTCTGCGCTGCTGAGCGTGGGGACAACTGTGCGGATGATGTCGGACATGGCTCGTCTTTCTGTGCCGCTTCGCAACAGTCTAGCTCGCACTGACTGAGGCATCAGTCAGTTTCGGCTACAGTTTCTTGAACGGCCGATCAGGACAGCTTTGAGGTTGTCCAGAAAGCAGCAGACGCTGACGTCATGACCCACACCGAGACCGTGATCACGTCACTCGATCAGTTGGTGGAACGCGAAGAGGCGACGTTCATGGCCCGCATGGGCCGTTCGCAGCAGATGTTCGAACGTGCCGAGCAGACGCTGCCTGGGGGAGTGGCATCCAGCTGGGCCAGTTCGCGTCCCGTTCCTGTGTGGGTCAGCCACGGTCTGGGCGGTCATGTGTGGGATGTCGACGGCACCGAGTACATCGACATGCACGGCGGCTATGGCGTCAACGTGGTCGGGCACGCGCATCCGGCAGTTGTCGAAGCCGTACAGCGTCGCGTCGCCCTCGGTACGCACTTCGCGCAGCCCACCGAAGACACCTACATCGTGGCCGAAGCGCTGCGCGAGCGGTTCGGCCTGCCCATGTGGCGGTTCACCAACTCGGGTACCGAAGCCACCATGGATGCATTCCACCTCATGCGGGCCATCACCGGCCGCAAGCTGGTCGTGAAGATCGAAGGCACGTATCACGGCCACCACGACGCCGCGATGATCTCCATCTTCCGGTCGTCCGACCAACTCGGGCCCGTCGGCGACCCGCATCGCGTGCCGGGCTCGGGCGTACCGCAAGAGATGGCCGACCTGTTGCGCATCGTGCCGTTCAACGACCTCCCGGCGCTCGAGGCAGTGTTCGCCGCGCACCCCCACCAGATTTCCGGCATGATCCTGGAGCCGATGATGATGAACGCGGGCATCATCCCGCCTCAGCCCGGCTACCTCGAGGGCGTGCGCGAGATCACTCGTCGACACGGCGCACTGCTGGCCTTCGACGAGGTGAAGACCGGTCTGGTCGTGCACGCGGGCGGCGTCACGCGATTGTTCGGCGTGCAGCCCGACATCGTCTGCCTGGCCAAAGCGTTGGGCGGCGGTGTGCCGTGCGGCGCCATCGGCGGTACCGCCGAGGTCATGCAGGCCATCACCGACGGTCGCTATGACCAGGTGGGTACGTTCAACGGCAATCCGTTGACCATGGCAGCGGCGCGCGCAGTGCTGACCGAAGTGCTGACGCCCGATACCTATGTTCGTGCCGAGGCCACCGGCAAGCGCATGCTGGCCGGCTCGATGCAGGCGCTGGCCGATCACGGCCAACCGTCGTACGGCGCAGTTTTCGGTTTCAAGGGTTCGGTCGTGTTCCACGACAAGCCGGCGACCAACTACCGCGAGTTCCTTGCCATCTCCACCGCGCTCAGCCATTGCCATTTCCTGGTCCAGCACAACGGCGGCGTGTTCCTGCCACCTTGGGGCAAGAGCGAGTCGTGGACGTT
>JANNFQ010000529.1:0-3126 GCA_031380045.1 Acidimicrobiaceae bacterium | reverse complement strand
GATCAACGAAGCCTTCGCTGCTGTGGGCATCGCCTCGATGGCTGATCTGGGCATCAGCGACGAGATCGTCAACGTGAACGGCGGAGCGATCGCCCTCGGCCACCCCATCGGCATGAGCGGCAATCGGCTGGCGCTGACCATCCTGCACGAACTCCGTCGCCGCGGCGGCGGCCTGGGGGCCGTTGCGCTGTGCGGCGGCGGCGGTCAAGGCGATGCAATGGTGGTTCGCACCGTCTGATGTTTCGGACGGTTCGACAGTGGGTATCAGGGGTCAGCGTGCAGAGATGCCCGCTCACAGCGGTCACACGATGACGATCAGTAGTACCCTTGTGGTGAACTGAAATTGCTTGACACAAATGCGTCATCGTTGTAACGTAACCGACTCTTAGCGATGCCTGATTGATCTACCCGATCAATCCAGCGTCGTGCACATTCTGAGGTACCACCTCTGGAGCGGGCCCGTCCGCCCGCTACCAGGTCCAGGGGTGGTACCTCGGTTTCGTTTTCGGGTTTCGGTAAGGGTTTCGTGTTCGGCCTCGAAGCTCGAGCTCGCAATCTTGCTGCAGTTCGACCTCGCCGCTGCCGATGATCCCACCAATGGTCATGCAGAGTTTCGACACGGGCACTGATGATGCGCGGCCCGTTCTGAGCGTGGCTGCGCTGCACCAGCGCAGCCCCAGCCAGCGTGCCGACGATCTGGAGCGTGCCCGTCAACTGGGCCTCGACCTGATCGCGACTGTCGATCAGGTGCTGGCCGGCAGCCACGGCGTGGCCGAGATAGCCGTCGCCTGCCTGTTGTCGCGTGGCCACTTGCTGATCGACGACATCCCGGGAGTTGGCAAGACGCTGCTGGCACAAGTGCTGGCCGCTGCAGTCGGTGGAACGTGCCATCGCATCCAGGGCACGCCCGATCTGCTGCCGGGAGATGTCACCGGCTCGATGGTGCCCGACCACGATGGCATGCGCCTTCGGTTTCGGCCCGGTCCGGTGTTCGCCAACGTGGTGGTCTTCGACGAATTGAACCGCACCAGTCCGCGGACGCAATCGGCACTGCTGGAAGCTGCGGAAGAGGCGACCGTGTCGGTCGACGGCGTCACCCACCGCCTGCCCGATCCGTTCATGTTGGTGGCCACCCAGAACCCGATCGAGATCCTGGGAACGCATCGCCTGGGCGAAGGCGCTCTCGACAGGTTCGCCGCTGTCGTCACGCCTGGGCGTCCGTCGTTCGCCGACGAGATCGAGGTGTTGACCGGACGCCGAGGAAGAACGTTGCTGGCCGACGTGAAGCAGGTGGGCCAGATGGATGCCACCGCCGACGCACGTCGCATCGTGGAACACGTAGATGTCACCGACGCCATCGCCCACTACGTCGTTCAGTTGCTGGCCGCCACACGCCAGCACCCCGATGTGCGCCTGGGTGCATCGACACGCGCGGGTGTTGCCCTCATCGGCCTGGCGCGAGCAATGGCCGTACTACGCGGCCGGAGCTACGTGGTGCCCGACGACGTCATCGCCGTCGCCGAACCCGCACTCGCACACCGCGTCCTGGTGGTGGACGGCTCGCTGGCTGCCGGACGCGGGGTGGTGACCGAATGCCTCGGACGCCTGCGACCGCCGTCGGCCTGACACGGCCCGTCGGTTGGGCGCCGGGCACTGCCGCACTGATCGGCGCGTGGGCTGCCGCCTACGTCGTCGCCCGACTGACAGGTGCGGTGTCGGTCACCGTGGTGATGGCCGCCCTGGTGGTTGCCGCGCTCGGTTCGTCGGTGGCCGGATGGTGGCGATTGCAACGACATCCGACGATCTCACTACGCGCGCCACATCGCGCCGATGCCGGCGATGCAGCCACACTCAGCCTGCAGCTCGGTGCAAGCGCCGGCACGGTGCATGTGTTCATCAGCGATCGTGGTGCCGAGGTGGCCAGCGGCTGGACTCGCGATGGCACGTTCGAGGGAACTGGCACGTTCGAGCAACGTGGCGTCATCGAGTGGTTGGACGTGGCCGTGCGTTCGGCGGGCGTGCCCGGATTGGTCTGGTGGCAGCGTCGCCACCGTGCACACATCGACCAACTCGTGATCGCACCGCGGGCCAACGGGCCCGGTGCACATGTCGACATCGAGGCAGACGGTCAGAACGGAGCAGCCGACGCTGGGTACGCGGGCGCCGGTGACGACGAACTGGACGGCATCCGTCCGTGGCGCGACGGAGACAGCGAACGGTCGGTGCACTGGCCTTCGTCGTTGCGCAGCGGCACGTTGGTGGTGCACGACCACCACAGCTCGGCGCCGCAGCGATGGATCGTGCGTTCGAATCCGTTGGCCGCCGATCTGGACGAGGAAGCGGGCCGCTGTCGTTGGGCGCTCGACGACGCGCATCGTCGCGGCGCACGCGCATGGGCGGCCATTGGCGACGGCCAATCGATCGAGACACCCGATGCGTCGTCGGTCGCCGCATGGAGCGCGCAGTGCGTACCAGCGCGACCAACGGTCGTCACGAAGCCGGCGCGGCGCCCAGCCGAGCCCGACACGTCGCTGACCCCCCTTGCGCGTTGGCTGACCGCCGCGGCAACAGGCATCGCCATCGCCATGCTGTGCGGGGCATTGGGCACGCCGATCGCCACGGCCGGCCTGATCATCGGTGGGGCCGTGGCGGCATCGACGGTGACGTCGTGGTTGCTGCGCACCGGTCGGTCGATACCGGCATCGGTGCACACGCTGATGGCCGTTCCCGCGCTTGCCGGCCTGGCGGCGATCGTGTTGATCCCCTCGGGCCCCAAGAACCTGCTGGGTCTGCTGCGCGGGCAACTGCCGCAACTGCTGATGCTGCTGGTGGTGCTGTACGGCTTCGAGTGCATGGACCGTCGGGCGGCTCGGGCGAACCTGGCCATCTCGGCGGTCGTCGCCACATATGCCAGCGGACTGCGCGTCGACGGGCATCTCGGGATGTGGCTCGTGACGTGGCTGGTGGTCGTGGCCGCAGGCTTCGTCGCCGTCGGTGCGCCGGCGGCATCTGCCGCCGACATCGCCGCGCAGCCTGCGGTCCTGAAGGTTCGCGGTTGGCAACTGCACAATGCGCGCCGGTTGTTCAGCTGGCGTCGACCGCACGCTGCGCGCCGGTTGTTCAGTT
>JANNFQ010000384.1:0-5495 GCA_031380045.1 Acidimicrobiaceae bacterium | reverse complement strand
AGCCGTAGCTCGTGACGACGAGTTGGGTCTTGCGCCCAACGGGCGCCCGCCGGCGGCGGTGGCAAAAAGGCGCTGCTGCGGTCGCGGCGGGCGACGACGGCGAAGATGACACCGAACGGGCCGAACACCCCCAGCAGCATCCCGATCCACCAATCGAAGCCCTTCGCCGTCAGGATCAACGACGCAATCGCGCCACAGACCACCACCACGCCCAGATACCACACCCCACTAGCCTGGCACCGCTGCCCCTGCCCAACGGCGGAGGGCCATCGACCACAGAGAGATCCATGGCTCACGAATTCATCTACACCTGTTACAAGCTGGCCCGGTTCTATCCCCCGGACCGGACAGTGCTCGAGAACATCTCACTGTCGTTCTATCCCGGCGCCAAGATCGGCGTGCTGGGCGCCAACGGCGCCGGCAAGTCCAGCCTGCTGAAGATCATGGCCGGCCTGGACGACGGCTACACCGGCGAGGCCAGGCTGACCCCGGGCTTCTCGGTGGGCTACCTGGCCCAAGAGCCGCACCTGGACCCGAACAAAGATGTGAAGGGCAACGTCATGGATGGCGTGGCCGAGGTGCAGGGCATCATCGATCGCTACAACGAGGTCATGGGCATGTGGGCCGACCCCGATGCCGACTACGACAAGATCGGCGCGCTGCAGGCCGAGCTCGAAGACAAGATCGCCGCAACCGACGCGTGGAGCCTCGAGCGCAACGTGGGCATCGCCATGGACGCCCTGCGCTGCCCGCCCGACGACGCAGACGTGACCACGTTGTCCGGCGGCGAGCGGCGCCGAGTGGCGCTGTGCCGGCTGTTGCTCAGCCATCCCGACCTGTTGCTGCTGGACGAGCCCACCAACCACCTCGATGCCGAGAGCGTCGACTGGCTCGAGCGGTTCCTGCAGGAGTACTCGGGCACCGTGGTGGCCATCACCCACGACCGCTACTTCCTCGACAACGTCGCCAAGTGGATCCTCGAGCTCGATCGCGGTCGCGGCATCCCGTTCGAAGGCAACTACTCGTCGTGGCTCGAACAGAAGCAAGAGCGACTGGCACGAGAAGAGAAGGGCAACGAGGCCAGGCAGCGCACGTTGCAGCGCGAGCTGGAGTGGGTGCGAATGTCGCCCAAGGCTCGCCAGAGCAAGGGCAAAGCTCGTCTGACCGCGTATGACCGGTTGCAGCAAGAAGCCGAAGCCGCCGAACGCGGGCCCGACAAGATGGAGATCACCATCCCGGTCGGCAAGCGGCTGGGCGACACCGTCATCGAGGTGCAGAACCTGCGCAAGGGGTTCGCTGAACGGCTGTTGGTCGAAGACCTGTCGTTCACGTTGCCCAAGGCCGGCATCGTGGGCATCATCGGCCCCAACGGCGCCGGCAAGACCACGTTGTTCAAGATGCTCACCGGGCAAGAGCCCACCGACAGCGGCAACGTGGTCGTCGGCGACACCGTCGAGCTCGCGTACGTCGATCAGAGCCGAGATGCGCTGGACCCCGACGCCACCGTGTTCGAAGAGATCACGGGTGGGGTCGAGCACATGAAGGTGGGCAACCGCGAGATCCATGGCCGCGCCTACTGCGCCAGCTTCAACTTCAAGGGCAGCGACCAGCAGAAGCGTGTCGGCGATCTGTCGGGTGGTGAGCGCAACCGCGTGCACCTGGCCAAGGTCTTGAAGACCGGAGGCAACGTGCTACTGCTGGACGAACCCACCAATGACCTCGACGTCGACACGTTGCGCGCCCTCGAGTCGGCGCTCGAGAACTTCCCTGGATGCGCGGTGGTCATCAGCCACGATCGTTGGTTCCTCGACCGCATCGCCACCCACGTGCTGGCGTTCGAAGGCGACAGCCAAGTGCGGTGGTTCGAAGGCAACTTCAGCGAGTACGAGGCCTGGCGGCGCAAGGAACTTGGCGTCGGCGCCGAACAACCGCATCGCATCAAGTACAAGCCGCTCGCCCGCTGATCGGACCGACGATGGCCGCACGATGGATCACCCGAGCCTGCATCGCCACGTTCGTCTGCGGCATTGCCGGCCTCATCATCAGCTCGATCGCGGGCAACAACAACGGCGTGGTGCTGACGGTCGGGGCCGGCATCGCCGTCGCCGTGATCGCATTGCTGGTCGCCAGCGCGGTCACCGAGCACGATCGCATCGACGCGTTCGTCGAGGCCGATGCCGAGCGGCTGGAGACGCAGATCGCTGCGCTGGTGCGCGACGGCGCCGACGAGACGGCCGTCAGATCGCTGGTGCGTGACGCCGTTCGCCTCGAGCGACGATGACCATCGGCAACGCTGACGAACAGCTTCCAGAACGCGCCCCGCATCCCGACGCGGTCCTGGCCGCGAGGTTGGCCACCGAGGCCGGCCACCTGCTGGTCGATCTGCGCACCGAGTTGCAGGCCCAGGGTGCATCGCCGTGGCTGATCATGGACACCGGCGACATCACCAGCCACCGGTTCCTGATGGACGAGTTGCGAACCCACCGGCCCGACGACGCGGTGCTGTCGGAAGAGGGCAGCGAGGACCCACGCCGGTTCCAGAGCGACAGGGTGTGGATCGTCGATCCGCTGGACGGCACGAACGAGTTCGGCGAGCGCGGCCGCAGCGATTGGGCCGTGCACGTGGCGCTGTGGGAATCGGGTCGGCTCAGTGCGGCTGCTGTCAGCCTGCCGGCACACGGCATCACGTTCGCCACCGACCCGGCGCCGCCGATGCCACCGCGCACCCGGGTGCGGCCGCGCATGATCACCTCGCGCAACCGTGTTCCGTATGCCGCTGTTCTCGTGTCGAATGCGCTCGACTGCGACGCGATTCGCCTGGGGTCAGCCGGGGCCAAGGCAATGGCGGTGGTGCTGGGCGAGGCCGACATCTACGTGCACGACAGCGGCATGTACCAGTGGGATTCCGCGGCGCCCGTCGGCGTCGCGCTAGCCGCCGGGCTCCATGCCACGCGCATCGACGGCACACCGTTCGTGTACAACGCCCGAGACCCCTGGATGCCAGACCTGTTGATCTGCCGACCCGAACTTGCCGAGACGGTGCTGCATGCGCTGTGGGGAGATCGCCCGGCATGAACGCCGCACACCCGGACGCCGCACACCCGGATGTCGACGAGTTGACCGCGACACGATTCGAGGTCGATGGGCACGTGGCCACGGTGTGGCTGCACCGACCGCATCGTCACAACGCGTGGACGGGCCGCATGCACAGCGAGTACCGCGCAGTGCTCGCCCACCTCGATGCACTCGCCCACGTGCGCGCCGTTGTCATCACCGGCACCCCGCCAGCGTTCTGTGTGGGCGGCGACATGCAAGCACTGGCGGGCCATGCGGCGCGCGGCTCGTACGACTCGGGTGTCGATACCGATGTCGCCAGACCCGGCTATGGAGTGCGACCAGAGTTCGACCACGACTTCGCCTTCCAGTTCGCCATGCGCTTCCCCATCATCGCCGCGGTCAACGGAGCCACTGCGGGCGTGGGCCTGGCGTTGGCGTTGTTCTGCGATCTGCGGTTTGCCAGCGCGACCGCCAAGTGCACCACCGCCGCACCCAAGTTGGGCCTGCCCGCCGAGTACGGCATGAGCTGGATCCTGCCACGGCTGATCGGCGTCACCAGAGCGACCGACCTGCTGTTGTCGGGCCGGGTCTTCACCCCTGGCGAGACGGCCGAGTGGGGTCTGTGGAACGCCGTAGCGACCGATGGTGAGGGTGCGCTCGGTGCTGCGCTGGCCTACGCGCAGATGCTGGCCACCGCCGTCGGCCCGAACGCGGTCGCCACGACGAAGCGCCAGATCTACGACGACTTGTTGCGTCACGACGTGGGAGCCTCCATCGCCGACGCACAACGTCTGCTGGGCCTGGCCACCGCCACGGCCGAGTACCGCGAAGGCGTCGCCGCCCTCCGCGAACGACGTCCGCCCGTGTTCTGACGGGTTTGAGTCAAAGGTGCAACACGTCGGCCTGCATCTGTGAGCTGAGATCTTTGACATGAAACCTTGAGAGGGCGACCGTTGCGCTGTACACACCAGTGTTTACAATGGGCACGGCCACCGGGGCAGTGAGAGGGCAACCATGACGATCGCAGTCGACCCAGGCGCATTCGGCGCTGATGGTGTTCCTGCAGTTGCGCGTCACGACCACACCGCACTGACCACCCGCCTGCCAGGTCTGGCAACGGCCGCAGTCATGTCCATCGGCGCAGGCGCAGTCCATGCAGCGGCCACCGGCGTGCATGCCGAGCATCCGGCGTTGGCCCGGATCTTCGTCGTCGTTGCGGTGCTCCAATTGGGCGTCGGTCTGATCGCGCTTGCTCGTCCCACTCGTGCCGCTGCGCTGGCCACCGCAGTGGTCAGTGTGGCGGCGGTGTCCGCCTGGGTGATCACCCGTCTCACCGGCATCTCGTGGATCCAGGGGCTCGAGGTGCGCGAGGCCCCACAGTTCGCCGACACCATGTGTGCATTGCTGGCTGCCGTCGCTGCCGGCGCTGCACTCTCGGCACTGCTGGTCGGCTGGCACCCGGCGCGGCCCGTGCGCTTGTTCATGCCGGGGCTGGCGGCCGCGGCGTTGACCATTCCGGCGATGATGTCGGGCGGCACGCATGTGCACAGTCATTCGAACGACGGCACTGCAGTCGCTACCGACGGCCACAGCCACGACGCCGGTGTCAGCACCGGTGGCAATGGTGATGGCGCCGCACCCGTCGTCGCCGCCGGCGACGGTCACGCCCACGACGACAGCACAGCGCACGACGAGACAGCAACCACCGATGCAGACACCACCGACACCACCGGCACCGGGACGGCGACCGAGTCGACCGACAGCCACAGCCACAACACGGCGGTCACCGACACGACGGCGTCGAACTGGCCGCGGCCATGGGACCCGGCCAACGGCATCGACGTCTCGGGTGTAGCCGGCGTGACGCCCCAGCAAGAGGCACGAGCCGTCGACCTGATTCAACGTTCGTTGCGCGATCTGCCGAAGTACGCCGACACTGCGGCGGCGGTGGCCGACGGCTACATGTCGATCGGCGATGCCGGCACCGGCAGCGAGCACTACATCAAGGCATCGTTGATCGACGACGACGTCCTGCTCGATCCGACCCAACCCGAATCTCTCGTCTACACCGTCAAGGGCGAGCAACGAATTCTCGCCGGCGCCATGTACATCGCCAGCCCTCGACCCACCGACGATCCCGAGCTCGAGAACTGGGCCGGCCCGCTGATGCAGTGGCACAACCACGGCAACCTGTGCTGGGACTTGGTCGATGGTGCGCCGAGGGTTGTGGGTATCGTCGATAGTTCGGGCACGTGTGCGCGTGGCGTCAACACCGGCGGCGAAAGCCCCATGGTGCATGTGTGGATCACACCGCACCCGTGCGGAGTTTTTGCCGCGCTGGAGGGCGTGGGCGCCGGCCAGACGGCAGTCTCCGACGAGGAGCGTGTCGACAAGTGCCAGTCACACGATCACGCAACCCCGGCGCCAGTGGCCAAACC
>JANNFQ010000502.1:0-6542 GCA_031380045.1 Acidimicrobiaceae bacterium | reverse complement strand
TGCGGGTTCCAGTGGCTCGACGCGCAGCTGCAAGCGGGCGCCAGGGCGTTCCAGTTGTTCGACTCGTGGGCCGGCGCGTTGAGTGCCGCCGACTATCGAGAGTTCGTCCTGCCCCACTCGACCGCCGTGTTCACCGAACTGGCCGAACGCAACCCTTCGGTGCCGGGCATCCACTTCGGCATCGGCTGCGACCATCTGCTGGAACTGATGTTGCAGGCCGCCACGGGCAGCGGGCACTCCTCACCTGTGCTGGGCCTGGACTGGCGCACTCGAATCACTGATGCACGAACACGCATGGGCACCGATCTGGTGGTGCAGGGCAATCTCGATCCGGCGCTGGTGCTGGCCGGCATCGAGGCGGCGCTGGCAGGAACCGACTCGGTACTGGCCGACAACTTCGGGCACCCCGGTCACGTGTTCAACCTGGGCCACGGCGTGCAACCCGACACCGACCCCGAGGTGCTGACCGAGATCGTCCGGCACGTACACACGAACACGACACGATCCACACAGATGGGCGCCGCGCAGCAATGAGCGGTACTACTGCAGCCGACGGGCGCATCGCAGTGGTGCTGATGGCCTATGGCACACCGCGCACGCGCGATCAGATCCTGCCCTACTACACCGACATCCGGCGGGGCCGGGTGCCGACCGACCAGCAACTCGCCGATCTGGTCGCCCGATACGAGGCCATCGCGCCCGACACCGACGACGTGCTGTCACCGTTGACCCTGCGCACCGAAGCCCAGCGCGACGCTCTGCAGGCCGCACTCGACGCGCAGGCGCCCGGTCGATACGTGGTCGTGCTGGGCATGAAGCATGCGGCGCCGATGATCGAGGACGCAGTACAACAGGTCGCTGCGATGGGCATCGACCGCATCGTGGGTCTGGTCCTGGCGCCGCACTACTCGTCGTACTCCATCGGCCAGTACATCGACCGGGTTGCTGCGGCCGCGCAGCCGCACGGCATCACCGTGGCCGCGATCCGCAGCTGGGCCACCGAACCGGCGTTCATCCAGTTCCTGGCCGACGACCTCAGCGCTCGCCTGTCGACCATGCCCGCCGACACCAAGGTGCTGTTCACCGCGCACTCACTGCCACAGCGAATCATCGATGCCGGCGACCCGTATCCCGACGAGCTGCGATCAACAGCAGTGGCCGTTGCCGAACGCGTGGGTTTGGGCGAGTGGAGCCAGTGGGCCATCGCCTGGCAATCGGCCGGCCGCACGCCCGAGCCGTGGCTGGGCCCCGACATCCTGCAGGTCATCGACGAGCTGGCCGCCAGCGAGCACCACGGATCTGACGGACACCACGGCATGGGCGTCGTGGTGTGTGCATGCGGATTCGTCGCCGACCATCTGGAAGTGCTGTACGACCTGGACATCGAAGCCGCGAAGCGAGCGGCCGAGCAAGGCCTGACCTTCGACCGCACCGCCTGCGTGAACGATGACGCCGGTGTCATGGCCGCGCTGGCCGCCAGGGTGATCGCGACATCGTGACCGAACGCACCTCGCACGTCGTGGTGGTGGGCGGCGGTATCGCCGGCTTGGCCGCCGCGCACGCACTACTGGCCGACGTGCCCGCCGGCAGTCGCACGGTGACCGTGATGGAGGCGCAAGACCGACTGGGCGGCAAGATCCGCACGTCGCCCTTCGCCGGCCATGACGCGATCGACGAAGGCGCCGACTCGTTCCTGGCGCGAGTGCCGTGGGCCACGCAGTTCGCGCACTCGCTGGGCATGGCCAACGAATTGGTGTCGCCCGCCACGGGTTCAGCCGCCGTGTGGTGGGACGGGTTGCAAAAGATCCCCACCGGCCTGGTGTTGGGCCTGCCCACCGACATGTTGCAGTTGGCGCGCAGCAACCTGCTGAGCTGGACGGGCAAGCTGCGCGCCGCCACCGAACTGGTGCGCCCGCGCACCGACATCTCCGCCGATTCCATCGGCGGCTACGTACGGGGCCGGTTCGGCGACCAGGTCCACCAGCGGTTGGTCGATCCGCTGGTCGGCAGCATCTATGCCGCCGACACCGATCGGTTCAGCCTGCAGGCCGTGCCGCAACTGGCCGATCTGGCAGCCGGCTCACGAAGTGTGCTGTGGGCCGCGCGCCACCGCCCTGCTGCGCCGACCGGCCCGGTGTTCTATGCCCCGCGCGCGGGAATGGCCGATCTGGTCGACCAGGCGGCGCGGGTCATCACCGAGCTCGGTGGCGACATACGCCCGGGCACCCCGTGCCAGACCATGGAGGTCGACGGCGGAGGCTGGCGCATCGACGGACAGTTCGCGGACGCGGTGGTGCTGGCGTGTCCGGCTGCGCAGGCTGCACGCCTGCTGACCGGCGTCTGCACTGCGGCCGAGCCGATGGCATCCATCGAGTACGCCGACGTCGTCTTGATCACCGTGGCAGTTCCGCGACGCGAATGGCCCGAGCGGCTGCACGGCCTGAGTGGCTACCTGGTGCCCAAGCCGGTGCAGCGCATGGTCACCGCTGTTTCGTTCGGCTCGCAGAAGTGGTCGCATTGGCACGACCCCGATTCGGTCGTGCTGCGCATCTCGCTGGGGCGCGACGGCCTGCCCGTGCTGCACCAATCCGACGAGCGACTGCGCGAAGCCGCCATCGCCGAGACCGGCACGCACCTGGGCTTCGACCTGCAACCGACCGCGCTGCGCCAATCGAACTGGCAGCGCGCCTTTCCGCAGTACCGCCCGCATCACCACCGACTGGTCGATTCGATCCAGGCCGAGCTGCCCCCATCGCTGGTCCTAGCCGGCGCCAGCTATCACGGCATCGGCATTCCGGCGTGCATCCGGTCGGGCCAGCAAGCTGCCGACCTGCTGACCAAACGAACGCTTTCTGCGTTATGGTGACCACATGAAGAGGCGGAAGCGGTCCGGCTTGCGGTACCTCGCATCACCTGTCGCCGTCGGCATGGCACTCGTCGGCATGGCACTCGCCACTGCCGGCTGCGGCAATGCTGCCGACCGTGCCGACGCTGCGGATGCAGCCCAACTGCCCAGCGAGTCAATCGACGGGGCGGGTCTGGTCGCGCTCGACACGACGTCGTCGCCGGCCACCTTGGCCCCTCCCACCACCGCCGAGCCGGCTGTCTCGGCGGATACCACCGTGTACACCACGGTGCCCGCCACCACTGCACCGCCCACCGTGGTCGAAACCCTGCCGCAACCTGCGCCTCCGCCACAGCCACGCGCCGACGAGCCCTACTTGGAGCTTGGCACCCTGGAGATCCCAAAACTGGGCGTCACCCAGCCCTTGCTCGAGGGCATCACCTTGAACACCTTGGATCGCGGGCCGGGCCATTGGCCGGGCACGGCGATGCCGGGCAAGCAGGGCAACGCCGTCATCGCCGGGCACCGAACCAGCCACGCCAAGGTCTTCCGCAACATCGATCAGTTGGTGCCGGGCGACGAAGTCGTGCTGACCACTGCCGACGGACGGTTCGTGTACATCGTGTTCGAGACGGTGATCGTGGCGCCCGACGCGCTGTACATCATCGACCAAACTCCCGATTCCACAGCCACGTTGTTCGCCTGCCATCCGCCCGGCTCGACACGTCAGCGGATCGTGGTGCGCATGGCGTTGCAGACCGATTCCAGTACCGGATGAGTTTCGGCGGGTAACCTTCCGGCCACATGCCCTGGCCATCCGCTCTGCCACGGCCCTCTGCTGCGGGCGCTCTAGCGCTGGGTGCCGGTTTCCTGGTCGCCCTGTCGTTGCCACCATGGGGCATCTGGCCACTCGCCTTCATCGGCGTCATCCTGTTCGAGGTCTCGCTGGGCGAGTCGCCCACCCGCGGCCAACGCGCGGCGCGGGGCTGGCTGTTCGCTGCCGGCTGGATGTTCCCCGGCCTGGGTTTCCTGTGGTTCCTCAGCGCGCCCGGGTACCTGGTGGTTGCCGCTCTGTTCGCCGGCTTTCATGCTGTGGCGGCACTGGCCGCGCCCACCGGGGTCTGGCGCGTCATCGGCCGACCGGCGGCGCACGCACTGGCCGAGGCGCTGCGCATGGTGGTGCCGTTCGGCGGTGCCCCGGTGGCCAGCCTGGCCATTGGCCAGTCGGCGGGGCCGTTGCTGGGCGTCGTGCGCGTGGGTGGGGTGCTGCTGTTGACCTGGCTGGTGTTCCAGGTCGGCTTTGCACTGGCCGGCCCGTCGCCGTACGTGCCCGCCGTGGCTGCGAAGATGGGCCGAAAGTCGAAGGGTCAACCTCAGGGTGCGATTGCGTTCGCCGTGGTCGTGCTGGTGGCGGTGATGGCCGCGCTTGCCCCCGCTGGTCGCGACATCGGCCAGTCGCTGCGTATCGCCGCAGTGCAGGGCGGCGGGCCACAGGGCACGCGCGCGGTCGACACCAATGCACGCGACGTCGTCGAGCGGCACCTGCAGGCCACCGCCACGATCGCTGCCGGAACCGTCGATCTGGTCGTGTGGCCCGAGAACGTGGTGGATGTACCGGTGTTCGCAACCAGTCCCGAACTGGCCGAGATCACGGCCGAGGCCAAGCGCATCGGCGCCCCGTTCGCGATCGGCATCACCGACGACGTCGTCGATGTCGATGGCATCTCCACTGCGTTTCGCAACGCGCAGGTGATCGTCACCCCCGACGGCGAGGTGACTGCGCGATACGACAAGGTCCGGCGCGTTCCATTCGGCGAGTACGTGCCGCTGCGTGGCCTGCTGGAAGCGCTGGGCGCGCCCATCGACCAGATCCCCCGTGATGCAGTGGCCGGCACCGATCCTGCGTATCTCGATCTGCCGACCGGCGAACGCCTGGGCGTGGTCATCTCGTGGGAGGTCTTCTTCGGCGGGCGGGCTCGCGATGCGCTGCAACACGATGCGCAGGTGCTGTTGAACCCGACCAACGGATCCAGCTACACCGGCACCGGGTTGCAAACTCAGCAGATCGCATCCAGCCGGTTGCGCGCCGTCGAGACCGGCAGGTGGGTGGTGCAGGCAGCGCCCACCGGGTTCAGTGCGTTCATCGACGCCGAGGGTCACCTGTTGGACCGCACAGCGGTCAGCGAGCAACACGTCGTCATCCGCGCGGTGCCCTTGCGCAGCGGGCACACGTGGTACACGTCGGTCGGCGATTGGCCGTTCGTGATCCTGCTCGTATTGGCGCTGGCGTACGCGTGGTGGTCGGCGCAACGAGCGACATCGAAGCAGCCGCCGCGCAGCGTGATCAGACCTCGACCATCGATCTGATCACACTTCGACCATCAGTGTGACCGGGCCGTCGTTCACCAACGACACCTGCATCTCGGTTCGGAACTTGCCCGTCGCCACCTGTGCGCCCAACGAGCGCAAGTGGTCGACGACTGCGGCGACCAAGGGCTCGGCCACCTCTGGGCGAGCCGCGGCGATCCAGCTGGGTCGGCGCCCGCCTGTGGTGTTGCCGTACAGCGTGAACTGACTGATCACCAGCAACGCCTTCGTCGTCTCGGCGACCGACAGGTTCATGACGCCGGCCGCGTCGTCCATCACCCGCAGACGCCAGATCTTCTCGGCCAGCTTCCGGGCGTGGTCCACCGTGTCGTCGTGCGACACGCCGACCAGCACGCACAGACCCGCACCGATCTGCCCGACGGTGATGCGTTGGCTTGCCACGCCTGCGTCATCGCCACCGCGGTCCTGAAGGTCTGCCACCGTGACCGACGCCGATACGACCCGTTGCACCAACCCGCGCATCGCTGCATCCTGGCAGAATCGCCGGCATGATCGAACTCCAGGCAGGCACCGCACAGGCCGAAGTGAGCTCGGTCCTGGGTGGGCGTGTTGCCCGGTTGGCGATCGATGGTTTCGACATCCTGGTCACCGGCGACAGCACCGACGACCCGAAGATCTGGGGCAGCTACCCGATGGTGCCATGGGCCGGGCGGCTGCAACACGGCCGCTTCCAACACGACGGTCGCACCATCCAGATGCCGATCGATCTGGACCCGCACGCCATCCACGGCACCGGCTACACGACCATTTGGGAGGTGGTCGATCAGGGCATCGATCACATCGAGATGCAGTGCCCGTTGCATTGGCCGCTGGGTGGACGGGCACACCAGCACGTGCTGCTGACCCCGAAGGCACTGATCTGCGTGCTGACCGTGGTGGCCGACCACGAGCCGATCCCGGTGACGATCGGGTGGCATCCGTGGTTCGCGAAACCGTCGACCGACCATTTGATCTTCGACGCGTACTACCCGTGTGACGACGAACAGATCCCTACCGGCGAGCTTGGGTCGCCCCCCGAACGGCCCTGGGATCACTGCTTCGTGGGGCCGCACCACCCCCTCGAACTGGGGTATCCACACGGTCTGCGGGTGGTCGTGCAGAGTGACTGTGATCACTGGGTTGCCTACGACCAGCCGGCTCACGCAACCTGTGTCGAGCCCCAGTCGGGCCCACCAAACGCCCAGAACATGGGTGTTGCACAGGTTCTTGCACCGGGCGAGATGCTGCAACGCACGATGACGATTGCGTGGCACTGAACGAGGCCCAAGATCGGCCTCGGCTACCGGCGGGTAGCCTCATCATCCATGTC
>JANNFQ010000473.1:0-4633 GCA_031380045.1 Acidimicrobiaceae bacterium | reverse complement strand
GATCCGCTCCTCCGCCCGCAGGCCGTCGAGGTACTCGTCGGGCATCACCCCTCGATACACACGTTGCCACGCTCGAACGTGAAGGCGACCCATCGCCTCCGCATCACTCGCCACTGCGTCTCGAATGATCAGATCCTGTGCCGCCATGGCAGCACATCGTTCTCGATGAAGAACACCTTGTCCAGAGCGTCGTTGGATGGCTTGTGGGTTCCTTGTGGGACCTACGCTCGTGTCTGATGAGTGACGAGCAGATCCAGACAGATTCGGGCATTCCGGTCAAGGCGCTGTACGACGCCTCCGATCTCGCGGGGTGGGACCCGGAGACGCAGCTGGGCGCGCCCGGCAAGCCGCCGTACACCCGCGGCGTGTACCCCACGATGTACCGCGGCAAGTTGTGGACGATGCGCCAGTACGCCGGCTTCGGTACGGCGGCGAGCACCAACGAGCGATTCAAGTTCCTGCTGGAGGCCGGCCAGACCGGCCTCAGCTGTGCCTTCGACCTGCCCACACAGATGGGCTACGACAGCGACCACCCGCGTGCCGAGGGCGAGGTGGGCAAGGTCGGCGTGGCCATCGACTCCATGGCCGACATGCGACTTCTGCTGGCCGACCTGCCGCTCGATCAGGTCAGCACCAGCATGACCATCAACTCCACCGGGGCGATCCTGCTGCTGATGTACGAGTTGGTCGCCGAAGAGCAGGGTGTGCCGGCGTCGGCGATCAGTGGCACCATCCAGAACGATCTGCTGAAGGAGTACATCGCCCGCGGCACGTACATCTATCCGCCGAAACCCAGCATGCGGATCATCACCAACATCTTCGAGTACTGCGCGCAGCACGTGCCCAAGTGGAACACCATCTCGATCTCGGGGTACCACATCCGCGAAGCCGGATCGACCGCTGTGCAAGAGATCGCATTCACCATCGCCAATGGAATCGCCTACGTCGAGGCAGCCATTGCGGCCGGCCTCGATGTCGACGCGTTCGCGCCGCGGCTGAGCTTCTTCTGGAATGCTCACAACAACTTCTTCGAAGAGGTCGCCAAGTTCCGTGCCTCTCGGCGCATCTGGTACCGCTTGATGACCGAGCGCTTCGGCGCCCAGAAGGAATCCAGCAAGTTGCTGAGATTCCACACGCAGACCGGCGGATCCACACTGACCGCGCAACAGCCCGAGGCCAACATCGTGCGCGTGGCGGTGCAGTCCATGGCCGCCGTCATGGGTGGCACGCAAAGCTTGCACACGAACGGCTACGACGAAGCCCTCAGCCTGCCCACCGAGCGGGCCGCACGCATCGCCCTGCGCACGCAACAGGTCATCGGCTACGAGAGCGGCATCGTCGACACACCCGACCCGCTTGCGGGCAGCTACTTCGTCGAGACGTTGACCGACGAGATCGAGCGATTGGCATTGCAGTACATCGCTCGCATCGACCAAATGGGCGGCGCGGTCGAAGCCATCGAGGCCGGCTTCCAGCAGGACGAGATCGAGCAGGCCGCGTACGAGTACGCGAAGTCCATCGACGACAACGAGCGCGTGATCGTAGGCGTCAACAAGTTCACGTTGGACGACGAGCCCGAACCCGATGTGTTTCCCATCGATCCGTTGCTCGAGAGCGGGCAGCGCGCCGGCCTGGCCGCCTACAAGGCCGACCGAGATCCAGCGCTGGTGCAGGCGCGGTTGGCCGACTTGACGCAGTGCGCGCGCGGCACACAGAACCTGATGTATCCGATGAAGGAAGCCCTGCGCGCCAACGCCACGCTCGGCGAGGTCAGCGATGCCTTGCGCGAGGTGTTCGGCGTGTACCACCCCGGTCGCTGACGGCCCGAGCCGGGTGGGATCGAAACATTTGTGGAATGGCGATCCGTCGATCGGCCTGACGCGTCATGCCTGGTGCTAGAGGTATCGGTGCTGGCAATCGGTGAACGGCATGTGAACTGAGCGTCCTGATGTGTCAATTTGATGACGAAACCGTTACAGTAGCGCGATGCGTATCACTACCCGGCGGGGTGTTGCTTCTGTTGTCGTAGCCGTTGGCCTGATTGGTCTGGTCGGCAGCATCGGTGTCGGCCCGGCCGCCGCTCGCGGCCCCAGCCTCGATCCCTTCACCTGCCGCACCTACACCCACACCGTCGCCGGCACCGTCAACGATCCGGCCCTCAACGAAATCTCGGGTATGGCCCGCGGCCGCCGCGACACGTCGGTGCTGTGGGTCGACGAAGACTCTGGCGCGCAGGCCGATGTGCATGCACTGACCCTGACCGGTCAGCGGCGGCAGACCTTTCGCCTGACGGGCGTGAAGGCGCGCGACTGGGAAGACATGGATGTCGGCCCAGGCCCCCAGGCCGGCATCAGTTACCTGTACTTGGGCGACATCGGCGACAACGGCAAGAAGTGGCCCAGCATCACCATCCACCGCGTGCCCGAGCCTGCAGTCACGGGCGGTGGCATCACCGATCTGCCCGGCTCTGAAGCACTGGTGGCCCGGTATCCCGATGGTCCCCACAACGCCGAGGCGATGGCGGTGGGTGCCGACGGCACCATTTACGTGATCACCAAGGAAGCCGGCACTCGCGTGTACGCGTTGCCCTACCCGCAGTCGACCACCGGCGTCACCACCATGCAACCTGTTGCGGCCGGCACCCTGGGGTCGCGCACCGACATGTCGGGCGCCGACATTCGCCCCGACGGCCGGGCACTGATCGTGCGCGGCTACCGCAACGCATGGACATGGCCGATCAACCTGGGCGAGTCCATGGCCACCACGTTGGCACGCACGCCGTGCAACACACCGACGTTCCGCGACGAGAAGGCCGGCGAAGCCATCGCCTTCCTCGACAATGACGGCTCGTACACGTCGTCGGGCGAGATGGTCAACGCAGTGGTCAGGCGCTACACCCTGTAGCGCAGGCGAGGCTCGGCACTAGCTTGTCAGCCATGATTCCGATCGCCTCTGGTCCCCGCGTCGGTCGGCGCACGCCCGACGACTGGGTTGATCGTCCCTACGAGCGATTCACTGTCGTCCCGTTGACGCCGATCATCGGCGCCGAGATCGTCGGTGTCGATCTGCTGGACGTCGATGACGATCTGTTCACCGACATCCGGCGGTGTTTGCTGGAGTGGAAAGTCGTCTTCTTTCGTGATCAGCGACCGGCCCTTCTGAGGGCCGCATGACGGACCGACTGCGATTGGGCGCCGACGGCAACGTGCGCTGCTGGTGGTGCGGCGACGATCCGCTGTACGTCAGCTATCACGACGACGAGTGGGGCCGGCGCGTCACCAACGACACGCGCCTGTTCGAGAAGCTGTGCCTGGAGGGCTTTCAGTCGGGCTTGTCGTGGCTGACCATCCTGCGCAAACGAGAGAACTTCCGCGCCGCGTTTGCTGATTTCGACGTGCACGCGGTTGCGGCATTCGACGAGGGCGACGTGCAGCGACTGCTGGCTGATGCCGGCATCGTGCGCCACCGCGGCAAGATCCAATCGACCATCAACAACGCCCAGCGGGCCATCGAGTTGACCCAGACCGAGGGCAGCTTGGCCGACTACGTTGCTCGCTATCGGCCTGTGCAACGAGCACATCTCACGGCCGACACGCCCCTGCAGCCCACCAGTCCCGAGTCGATCGCGCTGTCGAAGGATCTGAAGAAGCGGGGTTGGAGCTTCGTCGGCCCCACCACCATGTACGCATTCATGCAGGCGATGGGTCTGGTCAACGATCACATCGAAGGCTGCTGGGTGCACGACTCGTCGGGCTGAGCCGAGTTGCCCGAGTTCCACTCAGGGGTCAGCCGAGGC
Source organism: Acidimicrobiaceae bacterium (assembly GCA_031380045.1). Taxonomy (GTDB): domain Bacteria; phylum Actinomycetota; class Acidimicrobiia; order Acidimicrobiales; family Ilumatobacteraceae; genus VFMC01. The sequence continues at coordinate 837 of JANNFQ010000473.1, read as the reverse complement.
CCAGTTGCGTCATCGCCTCGTTCTTCAAGGCCCGATAATCCAGCTTGCCGTTGGCGGCGCGGCCGATGGTCGCAACGGTCAGGACACGCTTGGGCGACTTGTACGCGGCCAGCACGGTACGTACATGGGCGATGATCGCGGCCTCGTCGATGCCAGCATGCGCGGCCGGTTCGACCAGCGCGGTGATGGCCTCGCCGAAACGCTCGTCGGGTACGCCGACCACTGCTGCATCGACGATGGAAGGGTGTTGCTTCAACACTTCCTCGACTTCCTCTGGGAAGACCTTCTCGCCGCCGGTGTTGATGCACTGGCTGCCGCGGCCATACAGGCGAAGGGTTCCGTCGGCTTCGACCTCGGCCCAATCGCCAGGGATGCTCCAACGAACACCCTGAAACGTGATGAACGTGGACGCTGACTTCGCCTCGTCCTTGTAGTACCCAACGGGAGTGCGACCGCGCAGCGCCACGCGTCCGCGTTCACCGGTGCCGGGTTGCACCTCGACCCCTTCCTCGGTGAGCACACGGGTGTTCGGTCCCAAGCGAAACTTCGACGCCGGGGCGCCCTCGGCGGCGGCGGGTGTATCGGCAGTGGTGGTGCTGGAGGCCATGCCGATGGCCTCGCTGCTGCCCAGGCTGTCCAGCATGATCAGGCGCTGATTGTGTTTCAACAGACCTGCCTTGGTTTCCGACGACCAGATGACGCCACTGGACACGATGACCCGCAGCGACGAGATGTCCCACCGATCGGGCTCGGCGTCCAAGGCACGCAGCACCGGCTTGGCGAAGGCATCGCCCACGATGGAGATGCTGTTGACCCGGTGCAGTTGGATGTTGTCGA
>JANNFQ010000373.1:0-10641 GCA_031380045.1 Acidimicrobiaceae bacterium | reverse complement strand
CGAGATGCCGCTGCCGCCGTACATCACCACACGGCTGGAACACCAAGATCGGTACCAGACCGTGTACGCGGTCGAACCGGCATCGTCGGCGGCGCCCACCGCCGGTCTGCACTTCACGCCAGAACTGCTGGCCGGCCTGCACGCTCAGGGGGTACCGACGGTTCGGGTGGAACTGGTGGTGGGGCTAGACACGTTCAAGCCCGTCACCGTCGATGACCCGCGTGATCATCAGATCCACAGCGAGCGATATCGGGTGACGCGTGACGTGATGGAACAGTGTCGGGCGGCGCGGCGCGTCGTGGCGGTGGGTACCACCAGCGTTCGTGCGCTCGAGAGTGCCGCGGCGTTGCAACAGTTGGAGGGCCGCACCCGGCTGTTCATCCACCGACCGTACGACTGGCAGGTGGTCGACCTGATGATGACCAACTTCCACATGCCGCGAACGACGTTGCTGATGATGATCGATGCCTTTGTGGGCGAGCGATGGAAGCGGCTGTACCACGAGGCAATCGACCGCAACTACCGATTCCTCAGCTTTGGCGATGCCATGCTGCTGGACCGTCGAGCGACCTGAGTCGTCTGATCAACGAAGCGAACCGAGCAGCAAAGCGACCGAACTGCAAAGCGAACCGACCCATGCATCCCGTCACCCTCACCATCGAACACACTGACGGCGCGGCGCGCGCCGCCACTGCACACGCGGCTCGCGGCAGCTATCGCACGCCCTGTTTCATGCCGGTGGGCACGCGCGGCGCAATCAAGTACCTCAGCGCGGCCGACTACGAGCGGCTCGGCGCCCAGATCGTGCTGGGCAACACGTATCACCTCATGTTGCGACCGGGTGCCCAGACCGTTGCAGACCTGGGTGGCCTGGGGCGTTTCGCCGGTTGGGGCGGTCTGACGCTGACCGACAGCGGCGGGTTCCAGGTGTTCTCGTTGGAGCCGAAGGTGGACGACGATGGCGTCACGTTCCGCAGCACCTACGACGGCTCGTCGCATCGCTTCACCCCCGAGATCGCTGTGCACACCCAGGAACTGTTGGGCGCAGACATCCAGATGGTGCTGGACGTGTGCCCACCCCTGCCCTCGCCGCCCGATGTCATCCGGCTGGCGCTGGAACGCACCAATGTGTGGGCCCAACGCGCCAGGGACACGCATGCACGCCCCGACCAAGCGCTGTTCGGCATCGTTCAAGGCGGGATCAGCGAGACGTTGCGAGCCGAGAGCGCGCAGCGCACCGCGGCGCTGGGTTTCGACGGGTACGGCATCGGTGGTCTGAGCGTCGGCGAGACCCGAGCCCAGATGCTGCCGGCGCTGGCCGCGGCCATCGCCCACCTGCCCGCCGACCGGCCGCGCTATCTCATGGGGGTCGGCGATCCGGCCAGCCTGATCGAGGCGGTTGCGTTGGGCGTCGATCAGTTCGACTGCGTCATGCAGACCCGCATCGGGCGCCACGGAACGGCCCTCACGCAGCATGGCAAGCTGCACGTCAAGAACGCGAAGCATGCGCTCAGCGACCAACCGATCGACGCAGGGTGCAGTTGCGAGGTGTGCGCTCGGCACTCGTTGGGCTACATCCGCCACCTGTTCCAGGTGGGCGAACCCACGGGGTCACGCCTCGTCAGCCTGCACAACATCAGTTGGACGCTGCAGTTCATGAGCCAGATGCGGTCGGCGATCGCGGCCGGCACCTTGCACGACCTGCGAACAGACGTACTGTCGATCTGGGGATGACCGGTCGGCTTGGGTCCCTGGTCGCTAGGCTTTCCCGCCGGTCGATGCACCATCGGCCTGCACCCTTCGCAGCCAAACCCTTCAGACCTCATCCTTCAGAGCGGACACCATGCACCTTTCTTTGATTCTCGCGGCCGAAAGCGGCTCATCGGGCGGCGGCGGCGCCATCCAGTTGGGCATCTTCCTGCTCATCCCGATCGCGATGTACCTCCTGCTCATCCGCCCGCAGCGTCGGCGTCAGCGCGACCAAGCGTCCATGCAGTCAAGCATCGATGTCGGTGACGAGGTCATGACCACGTCGGGTCTGTACGGCTTCATCACCGGTTTCGATGGCGACATCGTGTGGCTCGAGATCGACGACAACGTGCAGATCCGTGTGGCTCGTGCCGCTGTGCAGCGCAAGGTCGACACAACCACCGCCGACAGCGCCTCGCCTACGCACGACGAGTCGAAGCGCAACACCCAGATCGAACCGGCTGTCAACACCGGAGACACGGCCAACACCGGGGACGCGGCCGACCAGTAATGCAACGCAAACTCCTCCTCTCGTTGGCACTCACGCTGGTCGTCGCGTTCGGCGGGCTGCTGGCCAACCTCATTGCCGGCAACCAGCCGTCGCTCGGCCTCGACCTGCAGGGTGGCATCTCGGTCACGCAGCAGCCCGTCGGCGACTACGACCCGGCCGTGCTGGACCTGGCCGTCGAACGCATCCGTGATCGCATCGACAGCCTGGGCGTGGCCGAGCCCGAGATCATCCGCCAGGGTGACGCCATCGTGGTCAACCTGCCGGGCGTGAAGAACCAGCAGCAGGCCGTCGATCTGGTGCAGGTCACCGGTCAGGTCTATCTGCGCGGCGTGCAGGGTTGCGCCAACGAGGGTGTCCAGACCACCACCACGACCACCGATCCGTCGGCCACCACCACATCGGGTCCGGTCACCAGCGATTCGGCAACCGCTTCGTCCACCGCTTCGTCCACGGCCACCACTTCGACTACGGCAACCGCTGCGACCACGGCCACCACTGCGGCCCCAGGCCCGGCGCGGCCGGTGTCGGCCACGCCCACCACCGATGGCACTGCCACGACGGTCGCACCCCCCACTGCGCCCCCCACGACGACAGCAGCGACCGAGACGACCCTTGCGACCGACACCACCACGGCATCGGGCACCACGGTGCCAGGCGACACGGTTCCAGTCGATTCTGTGCCCGTCGACTCAGTGCCGACCGGCGACGGAACGGCGGTCAAATCCGATTTCACGCAGCAGCAGATCCTGCCGCTGCAGGGCGGCGGACAGTGTCTGGTCAGCGCGGCGGGAGGCAGCGGCACCGTGTTCAAGAACAATGCCAAAGCCGACATCATCGACGGCGGTTGGGGCGTCACTGTTGGCCTGCGCGACGGTGCCGAAGGCCTCGACGTGTGGAACAACCTGGCCACGCTGTGCTTCAACCAAGATCAGACCAGCTGCCCCAGTGGCCGCTTGGCCATCGAACTCGACGGCCAGATCGTTTCGGCTCCGTCGGTCAACGAGCCGGTCTTCAGCGGCAACGTCTCCATCACCGGCAGCTTCACCGAAGACGAAGCCAAGAACCTGGAACGCGTCTTGAAGAGCGGTTCGTTGCCGGTGGTGATGGAGACGCAATCGGTGCAGAACGTGTCGCCCACCTTGGGCCGCGATTCGCTGCGCGCGGCCCTGGTGTCGGGCATCATCGGCATCATCCTGGTGTTGCTGTTGCTCATCCTGTACTACCGGTTCCTGGGCGTCGTTGTCGTTGCCGGCGTCGTCGTCAGTGGATCGCTGTTGTACGCAATCATCTCGTTGCTGTCGAAGACGCAAGGTCTGGCGCTGTCGTTGTCGGGCATCGCCGGCATCATCATCTCGGTCGGCGTCACGGTCGACTCGTACGTCGTGTTCTTCGAACGACTGAAAGACGAGGTACGCAGCGGCCGCACCATGCGCAACAGCGCCCAGCGCGGCTGGGAAGGCGCGTGGCACACGATCTTGGTGGCCGACGTCGTATCGCTCATCGGCGCCTTCACGCTGTGGTACCTGACCGTCGGCTCGGTGCGCAACTTTGCCTTCTTCCTGGGCCTGTCCACGCTCATCGATCTGGCCATCGCCTACACGTTCACACGCCCGATGGTGCTGCTGTTGGCACGCACCAACTGGATGGCCAAGCGCAAGGTCATGGGCATCCAGGTTGCCAAGCCCGTCACGACCGGAGTGCCCTCATGACCGAAGTGATCACTTCCGATCAGCCCGTTCCCGAGCAATCGGGCGGCGTGGTCGTCGGCACCACTCGCGTGCGGCGCAGCGTGTGGGGTCGGCTGTACCAGGGCGAGACGTCCATCGATTTTCACGGCCGCAAGTGGTGGGGCCTCGGCGTCTCGGGTGTCCTCATCGTCGTGACCATCATCTCGTTGATCTTCAACGGGCTGAACCTGGGCATCGATTTCGAAGGTGGTGTGGCCTGGGAAGTGCCCTCGGCCAACATCACCGAAGATCAGGTGCGCACCATCCTGGAAGACAACGGTGTCTCCACCGACAACGCGAAGATCCGCACGCTGACCTCGTCCAGTGGCACCGAGCGACTCAGTGTCCAGGTGGGCGACTATCCGCCCGACGTGGTCCAGCAGGTACAGACCGATCTGGCGGCACAAGCCAAGGTCGACGTGTCGGAGGTGTCGTCCACGTCAGTCAGTTCGTCGTGGGGCCGCAGCATCACCGAAAAAGCGGTGCGCGCACTGATCATCTTCCTGGTGCTCGTTGCGCTGTTCATCAGTTGGCGCTTCGAGTGGCGAATGGCTCTTTCGGCCATCATCGCCATGATCCACGACGTGCTCATCAGCGTTGGCCTCTACTCGCTGTTCGGGTTCGAGGTCACACCGGCCACGGTCGTCGCGTTTCTCACCATCCTGGGTTTCTCGCTGTACGACACCATCGTGGTGTTCGACAAGGTGAAAGAGAACACCGCCCGATACATGGGCACCAAGGCGTCGGTCGGCGACACCATCAACGTGTCCATGAACCAGGTGCTGATGCGCTCGCTGAACACCAGCATCGCCGCGGTGTTACCGGTGCTGTCGTTGCTGATCGTCGGCTCGGGCATCATGGGTGCCGTGGCGTTGCGCGAGTTCTCGCTGGCACTGCTCGTCGGCTTGATCACCGGTTCGTACTCGTCCATCTACGTGGCCACACCGTTGCTCAGCCTGCTGAAAGAGCGAGAGCCGCGCTACCGCAACACCCGCGGTCAGCATGCCACCGGGGCCGAGCTCGAGCGCATGGTGCACGGCGGCTCACCCGAGGGACACCGGCGCGAAGCCGCTCGGGCTCGGCGCAGCACAGCCGAAGACGGTGTGATCATCGCTCCGTCCACGCCCAGCACGCCCCAAGCTGTGCTGACCCATCCGCCGCGGCCCCGCAAGAAGAAGCGTCGCTGACCACCAGGGCGATACCCTGATGGCCATGTCGGCCGACACATCACCGCCGTCGCAGCACAGCGGCTGGATCACCGATCTCGTCCGCGACATCGCCGACTATCCCACGGCTGGCGTCACGTTCCGCGACATCACGCCGCTGTTGGGCAACGGTCCCGCCTTCGGGCGGGCCATCAACGAGTTGGGTCAACGGCTGGAACATCTGGCCGTCGACCGGGTACTGGGCATGGAGGCGCGGGGCTTCATCATCGCCGCACCGGTCGCCTATCGCATCGGTGCCGGGTTCGTGCCCGTGCGCAAGGCCGGCAAGTTGCCGTGGGCCGTGGTGCGCGAGGAGTACTCGCTGGAGTACGGCAGCGACAAGCTCGAGATGCACCGCGATGCCATTCATCCCGGCGAGCGGGTGTTGGTGGTCGACGACGTGCTGGCCACGGGCGGTACCGCGGCAGCCACCTGTCGGTTGGTCGAAGAACTGGGCGGCGTGGTGGCCGGCTTGGGTTTCCTGCTCGAGATCCACGGTCTGGGCGGGCGTGCCCGTTTGGGTGACCGACAGATCGAGAGCCTGGTCCGGTACTGAGCATCTGATGGCAACCGTCGACCGCGTCCTACCCTGGCGACGGCACCAGCACGCCACAGCCGAGGAACTGACCCCGCTGCTCACTGCGTATCGCCGCCGCCGACCCAAGGCGTCGGTCACGCTGATCAACCGCGCTTACGAGACGGCGTGCGAGGCGCATCGTCATCAGTTGCGTTCCAGCGGCGAGAGCTACATCAACCATCCGTTGGCCGTGGCCCGCATCGTGGCCGACATCGGTCTCGACGAGATCAGCGTTGCCGCCGCGTTGTTGCACGATGCCGTCGAGGACACCGAGATCAGCCTGGCCGACGTCGAGGCCGCGTTCGGGGCCGAGGTCGCCAGCATCGTTGATGGCGTCACCAAGCTGGAGCGGTTGCAGTTCGACTCGAAAGAGGCGCAGCAGGCCGCCACCATGCGCAAGATGTTGGTGGCCATGGCGCGCGACCTGCGCGTGCTCATCATCAAACTGGCCGACCGGCTGCACAACATGCGCACCATCGCGGCGATCCCCAGCGAGAAGCAGCGGCGCATCGCCCAGGAAACACTCGACATCTATGCGCCGCTGGCGCACCGGCTGGGCATCCAAGAGTTGCGCCAGCAACTGGAAGACCTGGCGTTCGCTTCGCTGTACCCAAAGCGCTACGCCGAGCTCGACCATCTGGTCAGCACGCGCACGCCCGAGCGCGAGGTGTACTTGGCCAAGGCCATCGCCGAGGTTCGTGGGCGCTTGCACGAGGTGGGCATCGAGGCCGACGTCACCGGCCGGGGCAAGCACCTGTGGAGCATCTACGAAAAGATGGTGCAGAAGGGCAAGGAGTTCGACGACATCTTCGATCTGGTTGCGGTGCGCGTCATCGTCGACTCGGTCAAGGACTGCTACGCGGCGCTCGGCTCGATCCACGGTCGGTACAAGCCGGTGGTGGGTCGGTTCAAGGACTACATCGCGATGCCCAAGTTCAACCTGTACCAGTCGTTGCACACCACGGTCATCGGGCCTGGCGGCAAGGTCATCGAGGTGCAGATCCGCAGCCGTGAGATGCACCAGCGCGCCGAGTGGGGCGTTGCGTCGCACTGGGCGTACAAGGACGAGTCGCAGTCTCCCGACATCGACTGGCTGAACCGCATCATCGACTGGCAGGCCGATGTCAGCGACCCGGCCGCGTTCATGGAGAACCTGAAGACCGACCTCGAGCAGGATGAGGTCTTCGTGTTCACGCCGAAGGGGCGAGTCATCTCGTTGCCCGTCGGCGCCACCACCGTCGACTTCGCCTACGCAGTGCACACCGAGGTCGGGCACCACTGCATCGGCGCCAAGATCAACGGCCGGCTGGTCTCGCTGGATCACAAGTTGCGCAGCGGCGACACCTGCGAGATCTTCACGTCGAAGCTTGAATCGGCGGCCCCATCACGCGATTGGCTGCAGTTCACGGTGTCGCCGCGGGCCCGCAACAAGATCCGTCAATGGTTCTCGCGCGAACGGCGCGTCGACATGGTCGAGGCGGGCCGCGACGAACTGACGCGAGAATTCCGCCGCGAGGGTCTGCCGCTGCAGCGCACGTGGAAGAGCGAGGCGTTGACCAACGAGATCGAGGCCTCGGGCTACGCCGACCTGGACACCTTGCTGGCCGCCATCGGCGAGAACCACGTGTCGGCGCAATCGTTCGCGCAGAAGGTTGCCCGCACCTATCAGACCAACGACGAAGATCAGGTCTCGTCCAGCGTGCTGAACATGCGCGGCCACCGGCGCAGCAGCAAGAGCCCCGGTGTGCACGTCGAGGGTCTGGACGACGTGTTGATCAGGCTGTCGAAGTGCTGCACGCCCGTGCCCGGCGATGAGATCATCGGCTTCGTCACGCGTGGTCGTGGCGTGTCGGTGCACCGCGCGGACTGCGCCAATGCCGAAAGCCTGATGAGCGAGCAGGCCACGCGGCTCATCGAGGTCGAATGGGATGGCGACCAACGCGGCGCACTGTTCCGAGCCGGCGTCGAGGTCATCGCTTTCGACCGCTCGAAGTTGCTGCGCGACGTGGCCAACTCACTCAGCGAGCAGCACGTCAACATCGTCGCTTGTTCTACGCACACAGGCAGCGACCGCGTGGCGAAGATGCGCTTCGAGTTCGAGATGGCCGACCCCTCGCACCTCGAGTCGGTGCTGCGCACCATCAAGACCATCGACGCCGTCTATGACGCCTACCGCTTGGTGCCCGGCAAGGCGCTGTAGCTATCCCCACTGGTCAGAAGGGCGCTCGTGCTCGAAGGGATCAGCAGGCACTGCGTGACAGGCACATGTGTCGACGGCCAATTTGGGGTGAGCTAATCTTTACGGTCTACCCTCGCAACGGGAGGTGCCGCCTTGACAGATGCCCATGTAGGTGCTGTGAGTCCGGCCCGACGCAGCGGTGACGCGGCTCGTTTCTTTGTCCCTGCCGCCCTCGTGGCGCTGGCGGGTTTAGGTTGGTGGTGGTCTGTGCGTATGGCCGGGGACATGGACGGTTCTACTGGCCGGATGGCGGGCATGGATGCGACAGGCCGGGACGACGTCGTTTCGTTCGGTGCGTTCATCGTGTCGTGGTTGGCAATGATGACGGCGATGATGTTCCCGGCAATCTCGCCGGTCGTCCGGCTCTACGGACGAGCTGCCGCAGCACGGCGGGTTGCGCCACTGCCGGCATTCGTGGCCGGCTACATCGCAGTGTGGACGGCGCTGGGAATCCCGGCGTACTTCGGATGGCGGGCGCTGATGGAGCCGATCGCCGAGGAACGAGCATGGGCAGGGCGTGTAGCGGGGGTCGTGCTGGTGGCGGCCGCCGTGTGGCAGGTCACACCACTGAAGGCTGTCTGTCTGCGCAATTGCCGATCGCCGATGTCATTGTTCATGCGGTTCGGCGGTTCGGCGACCCGACTCCGTGGCGCCGTGCGGATGGGTGCGCATCACGGTCTGTATTGCGTCGGTTGCTGCTGGGCGCTGATGGCGGTCCTGGTCGCTGTCGGCACGATGAACCTCGTCTGGATGGCTGCCCTCGCGCTGCTCATCCTGCTGGAGAAGAACGCGCCACGCGGCGAGCGCATCGCGAACGTTGCCTCCGCAGCTTTCTTGGTGCTCGGTGCGTTGTTGATTCTGCATCCGTCGACCCTGAACACACTGACCTGAACACACTGACCTGAACACAAGGAGGCACCATGACAGTGACCGCAACATCAACCGCTTGGCGGCTGAAGGGCAAGGGCTATGAGTTCTGCAATTGCCAACCCGGCTGCACCTGCAACTTCTCAGGCTTTCCAACCTCATCGGACGGGAGCTGCAAGGCAGCCGTTGGGACTCACATCATCGAAGGCCACTGCGGCGACGTTATGTTCACCGACATCAAAGCGGTAGCGATCATCGACTGGCCGCAAGCCATCCACGATGGGAACGGCAAGGCAATCTTCGTCGTGCCTCCGGCCGTCACCGACGATCAGCTGGGCTGTCTGGCACAGATCTTCACCGGTCAACTCGGTGGTTTGCCCTGGTCGATTCTCGGCACCACCTTCGAGGTGGCCGGAGTGGTTCGTGCCGAGGTCCAGCTCGACGACGACGGCATCAACAGCGGGTTCACCATTCCCGGTGTCGGACAAGCCAGAGGAACATCGCTCAAGAACCCGGTGACGGGAGACGAGCACCGGGTCGTGATCGATCTCAGTCCCGCCGGCTTCATCTGGAAACGCGGCGATTGTGGGCAGGGCACCTTCGAAGTCGAAGCTGAAGGCATCCACTTCAGCTTCGAAAACAGCAACTGGATCTACTACGACTTCGACTGGACCAACCAGGAGTAGTCGGGAACTCCACAGCCAGCCTTCTGGGGGATGTGACCTTCGGTGTATCGGTAACCGACCCGGCTGTGGTCACGGTGCAGAACATCTAGAACGCTGCCGGGTGCGGGCGTCTGGATCGCGGTGACCGAGGATGGCGAACACCAGCCGCCACCCTCATCACCCTCCAGGACAACGTCCCCGTCATGCAATCACCCAACGAATGCCGGGCGGTGCAACCGACCGGCGCCAGCGACCTGAATGACCCAGCGGAAGTGACCCGCGTCCATGCAGATATACGCGGGCACGACGCTCGCGCGCACCTGGTCGTTCATGCGATCGCACAGCGCTGAGTCACGCATAGACGACGCCTACCGCTTGGTGCCCGGCAACGCCCTGTGATCTGTCAGCGCCGGTAAGGTACGCGCCTCCAGCGAGTGCGTCGGGGATGTCTGCCGTCAGTGTCGCCGGCGGCGTCAGCCGCCTGTGGCGATCTCGTCGAGCTTCGCCACCGACTGCTCGAGCATCTCGACGGGCACGATCGGCCAATCAGGACGACGGGCACGAAGCTCGGGCGTGATGTTCGTCCAGTCGCAGTAGTTCGTGACGTCGGTCTCGCTGTCGCTCACCGCGTCCAGTTGCCAGCCGTACACGTGGCCGAGGGGAGGTTGATCGACGCCACCGATCGTCCACTCCACCAATTGGTCCCGAACGATCTGCGTCACCGTGTTGCGTACCTTGTACTTGACCAACCCGGGGATGTCGTTCAGCGGCGTGCGGTCCATCTCCATGTCGAACACGTCGCCCACCGCCGTCAGCGGCCGGGCGTCAGGCGCAGCCTCCAGCATGCCTGACCCGTCGATACGCACGTGTCCCTCGGCGCTGGAGACGATCTCGAACAGCGCGTGTGCTGACGCTTGGATGCGACGGCTGGCGGATACTCGTTGAACAGTCATCGACGGATGTTTACCCATCCAGGCTTGCGCGAACGAACCGTCGGTCCGCGGTGCCAAGCGGCAGATCGGCATGGCCCGGTTCAGTCCGGGCGAGGACGAAACAGCCGCCATGACGTCGCGAACCACAGTGCGATGGCGGCCAGCCAGA
>JANNFQ010000329.1:0-2637 GCA_031380045.1 Acidimicrobiaceae bacterium | reverse complement strand
ACTCGACGAGCAGGGCCAGCCGTTGTGGAACCCCGGCGATCAGCCACCGCCGCGCGTGGCCATCGTGGGTCGCCCCAACGTGGGCAAGAGCACCCTGTTCAATCGCCTGGTGGGCGAAGACCGGTCGGTGGTGCACGACATGCCCGGCACCACTCGCGATGCCATCGACACACTCATCGAGACGCCCGACGGACCGATCGTGTACGTCGACACCGCCGGCATGCGCAAGCGCGGCAAGATCGACGATTCGGCCGAGTACTACAGCATGGTCCGCGCCCTGCGCGCCATCGACGACGCCGACATCGCGCTGTTGGTCATCGACGCAACCGAGGGCGTCACCGGCCAAGACCAGCGCTTGGCCGAACGCGTCGATGCCTCTGGGTGCCCGATCGTGATCATGTTGAACAAGTGGGAACTGATCGACGATGCCGAGTACCGGCTGACCGTGCAGGCCGACGTGCAGCGCAAGCTGAACTTCATCGGTGATGCACCCGTGCTGAAGGTGTCGGCGCTGACGGGCAAGGGCGTACACAAGCTGCGCCCGCTGCTGCAGGATGCGATCACGCAGTACCACCGTCGCGTCCCCACACGCGACGTCAACAAGGTCATCTCGGCGGCGCAGCAGAAGCAGCCGGCCGGCGGGGGCGCCAAGGTCATGTATGCGGTGCAGGGCGCCACCGACCCGCCCACGTTCACGCTGTTCGTCAATCGCGAGCTACCCGCGCCGTATCTCCGCTACCTCGAGCGCAGCATTCGCGAGGCATTCGAGTTCGGCTCGACCCCGCTGAAGCTGCGCGTGCGCAAGCGGTCCGAGTAGTGGTGTGTCATGCCGTGGTGTGAGGACTGCGCCAAGTACTGGGCGCCTTCGGCGATGAACGACGATGGCACGTGCCCCACCTGCGGTCGAATCGTCGAGGCGCCGCAGCCCGCCAGCACGATCACTGCCCGCACCCTGAACCTGAAGAAGTTGGCAGCAGGCGCCGACGGCGCCGACGCGGACGCAGCGGCGCCCTGGCACTTCAAGTTGCTGATGGTCTTGTTGGCGCTGTACCTGGGATGGCGAATCGTCGACCTGTTCGTCTGACGGGTCCCCGCAATCTTCAGCGCAGTTCCACGCCAGCGAGTTCGCCCGCCGCTCGCCACTCGTCCAGGATGTCGAAGAACGCAATCGGGCCAGCTCCGTAGGTGCCGGCGAAGAAGCCGTTGGGGTTTCCCAGTTGGCCCTCGTTGTTGTAGTAGCCCGGGGTGCACGCTGTGTAGAAGCGCTCGGCCAGCCGCATCTTGTCGCGCATCTCGGTCAGCCAACCCTGCTCGCCCTCGGGCGTCACTTCCACGATGCCGGCCCGACGACTGCGCGCCTGTTCCAGGATGTACGTCACGTGCTTGGCCTGCTCGTTCAGCGCATGCGGAACACTGACGGTCACTGCGGTCTGCGTGAAGCCAAGGAAGAAGCAGTTGGGGAACCCACTGGTCTGCAGGCCGTGCAAGGTGCGCACACCGTTGGCCCACTTGTCGGACAGGCTGACCCCGTTGCGCCCGACCACGTCGTACCCGGCGCGGCGGGTGTACGTCGTGCCGACCTCGAACCCGGTGGCGAACACCAGGCAGTCGACTTCGTACTCGGTGCCGTTCACGACCACCCCGCGCGGGGTCACACGTTCGACGCCCTTGCCATCGGTGTCGACCAGCGTGACGTTCGGGCGGTTGTAGGTCTGCAGGTACTCGTCGTGGAAGCACGGACGCTTGCAGAACTGTCGATACCACGGCTTCAACAGCTCGGCAGTAGCCGGGTCGCGCACCATCTGGTCGACGCGACCACGAACGCCCTCCATCTTGCGGAAGTCCTCGAGCTCCATCAGCTCGGCCTTCTCGTCGGGCGTCAGTCGCCGACCCAGCACGCGGCTGGCGTGTTTGGCACGAGTGCCGGTCAGCTTGCGAAAGATGTCGGTCCACCCGTCGGCCACCAGATCTTCGTCCTGGTCGCCGCCACTGACCAGGATGTTGAAGTTGTCCATGCGACGCTGCTGCCAGCCATGCTGCAGCGAACCAGCCCACGCGGGGTCGGTCTGCTGGTTGTTGCGGACGTCGACCGACGAGGGAGTGCGCTGGAACACGTACAGCTGCTTCGCCCACTCGCCCAGGTGAGGGATGCACTGGATCGCCGTAGCACCGGTGCCGATGATGCCCACACGCTTGTCGGCAAGGTTGGTCAGCATGCCTGCCGAATTGCCGCCCGTGTAGCCGTAGTCCCATCGACTGGTGTGGAACGTGTAGCCCTGAAACTCGTTGATGCCAGGGATGCCAGGCAGCTTGGGCCGGTTCAACGGCCCGTTGGCCATGGCGACGAAGCTGGCCGTGAAGCGGTCGCCGCGGTCGGTGCTGATGATCCAGCACTCGTTGGCATCGTCCCAATGCATCTCGGTCACATCGGTCTGGAACAGTGCGTCGTCGTACAGATCGAACCTGCGGGCAATTGCCCTGCTGTACTCCATGATCTCGGGGGCGAACGAGTACTTGTGCTTGGGGATGTAGCCCATCTCTTCCAGCAGTGGCAGGTACACGTACGACTCGACATCGCACATGGCCCCCGGATATCGGTTCCAGTACCACGTACCGCCCACATCGCCGGCCCGCTCG
>JANNFQ010000290.1:0-1603 GCA_031380045.1 Acidimicrobiaceae bacterium | reverse complement strand
GTCAATGGATCGAGCAGGTGCTCTGGCACTTCGATGGTGATCTCGCCCTCCGGGTCAGTACGGAGTTGGTCGAGGATCATCGTGCGCGCCGACCAACGCAGCTCGGATCCGGATGCGAGCTCGGTGATCTGTCGCACTCGGCGGACCGGCAGTCCGCGAACGGTGATCGTTTCGTAGGGCCGCATCAGCAAGAACAGATGGATGTGGTCACCGATGCGAGTCGATGGTCCATAGAACTGCCATGGTTCCAGTCCGGCGGTGGTGCCATGGATCGCCGAGCTGTGCGCTGCCATCCAGGTCGTGATGTCGTCGAGCCGTTGGGCCTGCTCGGGTGGGATTGCGCCGTCGCCCATGGGGCTGACGTTGAGGAGCAGGTTTCCGCCTCGGCCGGCGGTCTCGCACAGCGCGTGGACGATGTCCCGCGACGATTTGTAGTGCGGGTCGTCGGGGTTCCAGCCCCAGCTCTCGTTCATCGTCAGACACGACTCCCAACGCCGTCCTGGATTCGTCGGAGGAATGAACTGTTCGGGGGTGTCGAAGTCGCCGCGTCCCGGCAAACGGTTGTTGATCATGATCGTGGGCTGCAGCGAACGCAACAGGGTCTCGATCGCGTCCGGACGCCACCATTCCGCGGGCCGCTCCCAGCCGCCGTCGAACCAGATCACGTCGATCTTGCCGTAGCCGGTCATCAACTCTTGCAGCTGTGCCATCAGGTACGACCGGAACCGTTCGGCGCTCTCGTCGCTCGGTAGCGCCGGCGAGGTGCCGAAGACATAGGGCTTCATCTCGTCGGTGAAGGCCGGGTAGTCCGGGTGAAACCAATCCGACAGCGAGTAGTACAGACCGATGCGGAACCCCTCGGCTCGGAACGCATCGACTGTCTCGCGCGTCAGGTCTCGGCCGAACGGCGTGTGCATGATCGTGTGGTCGCTGACCCGCGAGTCGTACATCGAGAAGCCGCTGTGATGCCGTGTGGTGAAGACCACATAGCGCATGCCAGCGGCCTTGGCCTTTGCCGCCAGTGCGGCCGGATCCCAAGCGGTCGGATCGAAGGTGGCAGCGAGTGCGTGGTAGTCGGCCACGGGGACCGACTGACAATATGGAAGGCTGAACACGCCACCGACGAGTGGCCAGGACAATTCCCATCCGCGCTGGCTGGCGTGATCCCAGTGGATGAACAGCCCAAACCGGGCGTCTTCGAACCAGTCGCTGTCCGATGCGGTCGCCACCTCAGTCGACCAATCGCACGTTCGTGATGCCGCCATCGAGGAGGAAGTCGGCGCCCGTGGTGAACGTGGTTTCGGCGGCGAGGTAGCACACGGCGTGGGCGACCTCTTCGCAGCTGACCAGGCGGCCCAGTGGCTGTCGACGGCGCAGCGTCTCCATCGTCTGCTCGGGATGAGGGCTCGACTGTACGAGTCGTTCCACCCAGGGGCTCTTGACGGTGCCGGGCGAGACTGAATTGACGCGGATGCCATGTCGGACCTCGTCGGCGGCAATCGCCTTGGTCAGCGAGAGCACGGCTCCCTTCGATGCCGAGTACACGGCGCGCTCGACAAGGCCGACGGAGGCCGCGACGGAACAGGCATTGACGATCGCGCCG
>JANNFQ010000361.1:0-2134 GCA_031380045.1 Acidimicrobiaceae bacterium | reverse complement strand
GGTGCCAGCACATTGGTGAGGCGCGCCGCCTGACCGCGCCGCCTAACCTCACGTGGCGATGGCGGAGCAAGGTGTGTCTCGATCGGTGTATCTACGGCGGCGCGTCACCGTCGCTGTCGCCGCTGCGCTGTTGCTGGGCGGCGGCGTGTTTGCGGCCACGCAGATCGGCAGCGACGACGGCGGCACGGCTGCCGATGGTCCAAACCGCACGATCGTCACCGATGCCCCGTCGATCGACCCGGCCGCGCCGGTCGCAGTGGGCGATTCCGGCGTCACCGACCCCGGCGTCACCGATCTGGGCAGCGGCGAGACCGGCTCGATCGATACAGGCTCGATCGATACGGGCCCGACGACCACGGTGCCCGTGCCCACCACTCCGGCGCCCGTCGTCGATGCGGCCACGTATGCCATCTACGACACGTCGACCAAGACGTGGTTGGCCGAGAGCGAGGCCGACACGCAGGTGCCGGTGGGCAGTGTGATGAAGCTGCTCACTGCGTACGTGGTCATGCAGAACGGTGACCTGTCGAAGGTGGTCACCGTGCCCGACCTGCAGATGGATCCGTTGGAGTCGTCGATCGGGCTGTTCGCCGGCGAACAACTGGCCCGCGACGTGTTGCTGCGGGCGATGCTGATCGTCAGCGCCAACGACGCGGCCCGTGCCCTGGCCGTTGACGTCGCCGGCAGCCAAGAAGCGTTCGTCGGCAAGATGAACGCGATCGCACAGCAGTTGGGCCTGACCAACACAGTCGCCGCAAACCCGGTGGGCCTGGACTCCAGCGAGGCGCACTCCAGCGCCCGCGACATGGTGGTGCTGGCCGAACTGTTGATGCGCGACCAGAGCTTTCGGACCACCGTCGTTCGCACCAGCGCGAACCTGCACGGCCAGACCTTTGCCACCACCAACGACCTGCTGGCCAGCTACCCCGGCGCCGACGGCATCAAGACGGGCCACACCACCGACGCCGGCTGGTGCCTGGTAGGGTCGGCCACCCGCGATGGCCGCCAGATCATCGTGGCCGTGATGGGATCGTCCACCGAGGCGGCCCGCGTTGCCGCAGCCACCTCGCTGCTGGACTGGGCCTTCGCCCAGACCTGAGCAGCTGCCAGCAACCGCCCCTGCGTGTGCACACTTCCCACACACCAGCGGGTGGAAAGTGTGCAAACGCGGGTTTTGGGGCCGGGTTCAGGACGACATGAACGGCACGGTGTCCGCGACGGAATGGCCGACCGAGTGGCTGACCGACTGCACGCCTGAGCCCAGTGATTGGGCGGCCGAGCCGAGGGTGTGGCCCGTGCGACTGATCCACCGCCGGCTGCTCCAGAACACCGATGGCCGCCCGCCGGTGTCCAGTGCGCTCATCAGCAGGCCGCCCAGGATGCCGGCGTTCTTCAGGAAGTGGATCAACTGGGCCTTCTTGTCGTCGCTGTTGGTCGCCTCCCAGAAACGGTGACCGGCCAGCGTCGTCGGCACCAGCGATGCCGCCAGCGCCAGCGAGGCCGCGCGCGGCAGCCTGCCGATCGCCAGCAGCAGCCCGGCGCCCACCTGCACCCCTGCGTTGATGTTCACCAATGTCAGCGGATCGGTGGGCAGACCGACGGTCTCGGCAATCGGCACGCCCACTTCCGCCGCAGCGGGCTGGAGTGGCTTCGGATTGCGAAGAACCTGATAGCCCATCACGACGAATGACGAGGCGAGCAGGGGGCGAGCGAACGTACGTGGGCCGATCATGAGGGCCTGAGTACCCATTCGGGTCCTGTTCACACATCGATCCCATCAGCCGCGGCCAAGCGGCAAATGCGGCTGCAAGCTGTGATCCAAGCCGCTCGCAAGCCCTTCACAAGGACCCGCCCGCACGATGGCTCCATCAACAACGTCACGTCAACAACGACCTGAACACAGGAGCCCCCAATGTCCATTCTCGACCTCACCATCTCCCTCGACGGTGCCGTCGCCGACCTGCGCAATCGCGTCGGCGGTGCGGTGCCGCACGTGGCCCGAGCGATGTACGACCGCCGCAGTCCTGGAAGCTCGGTTCGGCATCGGCGGCGCCGAAGCAGCGGCGCTGCGCGACGAGGCGTTGCGTCTGGCCGAGCCGATCGGTCTGGTGGTCGGCGGCCTGGCTGCCGCGGT
>JANNFQ010000272.1:0-4552 GCA_031380045.1 Acidimicrobiaceae bacterium | reverse complement strand
CTCGCGCACACCCTTCAAGATCTCGATCGTCATGGCCAGCGTCGGCTCTTCGACGCGCACGGGCTGGAAGCGCCGCTCGAGCGCGGCGTCCTTCTCGAGGTGCTTGCGGTACTCGTCGAGCGTCGTGGCGCCGATGGTCTGCAGCTCGCCGCGAGCGAGCATGGGCTTGAGGATCGACGCTGCGTCGATCGCGCCCTCGGCTGCGCCGGCGCCGACGAGCGTGTGGATCTCGTCGATGAACAACACGATGTCGCCACGGGTCTTGATCTCTTTGAGCACCTTCTTCAAGCGCTCTTCGAAATCGCCGCGGTAGCGGCTGCCGGCGACCAGCGCGCCCAGGTCGAGGGTGTACAGCTGCTTGTTGCGCAACGTGTCGGGAATGTCGTTGCTGACGATCTTCTGAGCG
The DNA here is from genome assembly GCA_031380045.1 of Acidimicrobiaceae bacterium. Classification (GTDB taxonomy): domain Bacteria; phylum Actinomycetota; class Acidimicrobiia; order Acidimicrobiales; family Ilumatobacteraceae; genus VFMC01. Next base: position 4,146 of record JANNFQ010000272.1, on the reverse strand, counting down.
AGCCCTTCGACGATCGCCGTCTTGCCAACGCCGGGCTCGCCGATCAGCACCGGGTTGTTCTTGGTGCGGCGGCTGAGGATCTGCATGACCCGCTCGAGCTCGCGCTCGCGGCCGATCATGGGATCGAGCTTCTTCTCGCGAGCGAGCTGCGTGAGGTTGCGACCGAACTGGTCGAGGATCTGGCTGTTGCCCTTGTCGCCCTGCTCTTCTTTCGGAGCAGCGGTGCCAGAGGCAGCTGCCTGCGGCTCGCCCTTGCCGGCACCACCCTGGTAACCCGACAGCAACTGGATGACCTGCTGGCGCACACGGCTGAGGTCGGCGCCCAGCTTGACCAGAACCTGGGCGGCCACGCCCTCGCCCTCGCGGATGAGCCCCAGCAGGATGTGTTCGGTGCCGATGTAGTTGTGGCCGAGTTGCAGTGCTTCACGCAGCGAGAGCTCGAGCACCTTCTTCGCGCGAGGGGTGAACGGAATGTGACCCGAAGGCGAGGAGCCGCCCTGGCCGATGATCTCTTCGACCTGACTTCGGACGGCCTCCAACGAGATGCCGAGCGATTCGAGTGCCTTCGCAGCGACGCCCTCACCTTCGTGGATGAGCCCGAGCAAGATGTGCTCGGTGCCGATGTAGCTGTGGTTGAGCAGACGCGCTTCTTCCTGCGCCAACACCACCACCCGCCGGGCCCGATCGGTGAAGCGTTCAAACATGGTGGAAGTGTATCGGCGCGTTCTTGCTGCACCATGACAGGTGATATGAGTCGAATGACCTGTTCCTGTCGGGAATAGAACGAGAATTCCTCCATGTCGGCCGACCTGCGCCAGTCGGAACGAAAGGTGAAATGTCGGTTGGCCGTTCGTGTCCTGCCTGTCGCCGACCTAGCCTGACCAGATGGCCCAGCTGCCGTTCGTCTCGATCCCCGGGATGCCGGGCGACATCGAACGCGTCGAGGCCGCGCTCTTTCTGTCGGTGCGCACCTCCGACCCGTACCTGGACGAGATCGCCTCGCACCTCATCTCGGCCGGCGGCAAGCTGCTGCGGCCGGTGCTCACGTTGGCTGCGGCGCAGGTGGCCGGCGGCCCCGCATCGGACGATGCCGTGCAGGGTGGCATCGCCTGCGAACTAGTGCAGACCGGGTCGCTGTACCACGACGATGTGATGGACGAGGCCCCCACGCGTCGGGGGGTCGAGACGGTCAACGCCAAGTGGGGCAACCTGCAGGCCATCTTGGCCGGCGACTTCCTGCTGGCACGGGCGTCCGAGATTGCGGCCACCCTGGGCACCGAAGTGGCCGCGCTGCTGGCCCGCACCATCGGCAGGCTGTGCGAAGGGCAGATCGAAGAGCTGCGCCACACGTACAACGCCGCCAGACCCGAGTCGTCGTACAACAAGTCGATCGCCGGCAAGACCGCTTCGCTGTTCTCCACGTCGGCTCGCATCGGCGGCATCGTTGCCGGCTTCGATCGGCCGATGATCGAAACGCTCACGACGTACGGCGAGGCGTTCGGCATGGTGTTCCAGATCGTCGACGATCTGCTGGACATCACCGCCACGGAAGGTCAGTTGGGCAAGCCGGCGGGACACGACATGGTCGAGGGCGTGTACACGTTGCCGGTGCTGCGCACGTTGCAAAGCGGTGGCATCGCTGCGGCCTCGTTGTTGGACCTGTTGGGTCGCCCGCTCGAGCCCAGCGAGCGCGAGAAGGCCACCGAGATCGTGCGTGCCCACGGCGGTGTGGAATCGGCGCTGGGAACCGCTCGCCAGTGGGCCGACCGTGCCGTGCAGGCGTGCGCTCCCTTGCCCCACACCCCGGCCACCGAAGCGTTGCGGCAGGGTCCCGCCGCGCTGCTGTCGTCGCTCAACGTCTGACGCTCTGACGCTCTGACCTCGTCGCCCGGGCGTTCAGCGTTTGGCAGCGGCCTTCATTGCTCGGTCGCGCAGGCGGTCCAGCCGGCGATCCCACTTGGCGCTGTTGCCCAGCAGCCACGCGATCGCATCGGACAGTCGCTCGGTGGTGGCGCGATAGCGCACCTCGCGGCCAACACGTTCCGAGGTGACCAATCCCGCTTCGGCCAGTGCCTGCAGGTGCTTGACGATGCCCTGCCGCGTGACCGTTGCATCTGCGGCCAGTTCGGTGGCGGTGTGCGGCCCGTGGTGCACCAGTCGCTCCAGCAGTCCGCGCCGAGTCGGGTCGGCCAGCACCCCGAACAACTCGTCGAGGGGCTGTCGGCCCGATGTCATGTGCGAACGAGTGCGACCGCGTCGAGGCACAGCACCAGCGACATGAGCCGGAGGTCCCACGCGCTGTTCGCTGCCCGGGCCGACGACGCACTCGCCGACGACACAGCGGTCCAAGCCGACGTCGCACCTATCGATGGTGCGCTCGCGCCGGCTGCGTAGATCTCGGTGATCGACAGGCGGCTGCGTCCGCTGTGCCCGCCGGGCAGCACCACCAGTTCCACCATGGACGATTCGCCCGGCCGGTCGGTGGGCCACCACGCGAAGCGCACCCGTTCACCGGGAACCACCGAATGAATCGCCACGCCGCGTTCGATGCCGTCGTCATCGACCACGACGCCCGATCGATCGGGCTCGACGATCACGTCAGATCGCTCGGCCAACCAGTCGCTCCAGCGATCGCCATCGGCGACCATGGTCCAGAGCTCGTCGGTCGACACGTCGAGATCGACGACTCGGCTGATGACAACCGGCTCGGTGCTGCCGGAATCGATGCTGCCTGGATCGGTCATGACGCCACGATACCGCAACTCATGGGTTGCACATCACCCGATGTGCGATACCCTATGTGCAATCAAGCAGTTGCACATAGATCTTATCCAGGAGGCACCCGTGTTGATCCCCACCGTCATCGAGTCGACCAGCCGCGGCGAGCGGGCATACGACATCTACTCCCGTCTGCTCGCCAACCGCATCGTGTTCTTGGGTTCGGCCATCGACGACAACGTCGCCAATCTCGTGATCGCGCAGTTGCTGCACCTGGAATCCGAATCGACCTCGAACGACATCTCGCTGTACATCAACTCGCCCGGCGGCGACATGACCGCACTGTTCGCCATCCACGACACGATGCAGTTCGTGGCTCCCGACGTGGCGACGATCTGCGTGGGCCAGGCGGCATCGGCAGCAGCGGTGCTGCTGGCGGCCGGAGCGCCGGGCAAACGCTATGCCCTGCCCAACGCTCGGGTGCTCATCCATCAACCACACGGTGGTGCGCAGGGACAGTCCAGCGATCTCGAGATCCAGGTGGCAGAGGTGGTCGAGATGCGCAGGCGAATGGTCGAGATCTTGGTGACGGCCACCGGTCAGACGTCCGAGCGGATCATGGCCGACATCGATCGTGACTACATCGTTCGGGGCGAACAGGCCCGCGAGTACGGACTGGTCGATTCGATCATCGATCGTCGCGAACTGGCGGCGTTGGATGTGGCCATCACCCGCCACGAACTCGCCGCACCCGTCTCAACCGCCGCCTGAGCTGGCGGCCTGTCTCGGCCGCTCCGCCGTGCAGCGCAGGCAGTTTGGGTGAGCCCGTGGCTACGTGCGGTGCAAGCGTCGCCGGATGAGCAGCACGATGCCTGTCACCGCAAGTGCGATCAAACCAGCCCACCCGGGAATGCAACCGCTGGTCTCGATCGCAGCGAACTCGCCCGCTGACACTTCATCGGCACTGTGCGAGCGCCGTGCGCTCGTCAGCGACTTGTCGTAGCGGCGCTGCCAGTCGCTCGCCCTCGCCCCCGCCTCCTCGCCCATCCGGCGGATGTTTGCCGGTGGTCGAGCCGTTCGCAAGGCTGTTGCTGCGAACCAGGACGCGACTCGGCGAACCGGGCGTGCGGATGCACGGGTCACCTACCGGTTTCGATGGCGAGCAGACCAGGTCTGGTTCAGGCGGCGCGGATGGTGGGTTGGCCGGGTTGTTCGCTGGTCAGGATGCGGCCGTTGGTGAGGGTGAAGGTGGCGCGGCCGGTGTCGGCGTCGAGGTTGATGTGCCAGTCGTGCTTGTGGACCATGTGATGGTGTCGTTGGCATAACAGGAGCAGGTTGTCGAGCTTGGTGTCACCGTGGCGTCGCCACCATGTGATGTGATGGGCATCAGTCCACGCTTTCTTGCGGTTGCAGCCGGGGAACCGGCAG
>JANNFQ010000256.1:0-15403 GCA_031380045.1 Acidimicrobiaceae bacterium | reverse complement strand
CACCACCATCATGACCACCGGCCCACCCAACCAACAATGGACATGAAGTCGGGCACAGCCAACGACCGCTCGAGCCGGCGCGGGCCGATGGTTCCCGCGCGGGCCGAAGGTTCCGGCGGCTCGTGCGGGCCATAGGCCGTGGTTCCGCGCGGGCGCCCAAGCGGAGGTGCTCTCGGGCTTGGCGACTTTTCGGGAGTCAGTTGGCCCGCTGCCGTCAGTCGTTGGTGTGCAGTTGGGCGTTCAGGCCGGTCCCCTCTCTGGCAACGACGTCCCGAACGACAGCAGGATGTGCGGGCGGAATCATCCCCCCTCATCTCATCTTGCTGCCGAACCTAACTGGGGCCGACGGTGACGACGATTGGGTCGACCGCGAACACGCGGTCGATCACCCGGCGCACGGCGGTGTGGTCAACAGCGTTCCATCGCGCCACCTGTTCGGCGATATCACCGATCTCGCCTCGGGTGCACAGCTGGCCCGCGTTGCGGGCCATGCGCGAGCCCGTGTCTTCCAGACCCAACTCGTATGCACCCGTCAGATATCCCGTGGCGATCTCGAGTTCCTCGTCGGTGATGCCGTCGGCAACCAACCGATCCAGTTCTGCACGAATCAACGACAGCACCTCGTCGGCGTGGCGGGGTTGCGCGCCGGCCGCGACGTTCCACAGGCCACAATCGCTGTACAGGCCTACCGACGAGTAGACCGAGTACACCAGACCGCGGCGCTCGCGGATCTCTTCGAACAGACGGCTGGACAAGCCGCCGCCCAGCACGTGGTTGACCACGTCGAGGGCTTCGCGATCGGGGTCATACCGATCGAACGTACGGCCGCCCACGATCAACTGCACCTGCTCGCTGTCGTCGGGCACAGCCCGATCGGTGGCGGTAGAGCCGGGTGCCTGTCTCGCCCTGCGACCGTCGCCGGGGCGAACGCGCACGAACGCATCTGCCACCAGCGACAGCATGTCGTCATGTTCCAGCGGCCCGGCGATCGAGGCGAACATCGAGCCGGCGGTGTACCGCTGTTCGAAGAACGAGCGCACGTCATCGGCCGTGATGGATTGCACCGTGTCGGGTGTGCCAGCCGTGTCGAGGCCCAACGGATGATCGGGAAAGACCTGCTCGCCGAACACCCGATGGGCGACGTCGTCGGGGCTGTCGTCGTCCATCGCGATCTCTTCCAAGATGACATGACGCTCGGTCTCGACATCGGCATCGCGCAACGACGGTGACGTGACCACGTCGCCCAACAGATCGATGGCGGTGTGTGCGTGCCGTGCCGGAAGCCGGCAGTAGTACGCCGTGTACTCCTTGGTGGTGAACGCATTGATGTCGCCACCGTGGCGGTCGATGGTGCGTGAGATGTCGAGGGCCGACCGCTGCGCCGTGCCCTTGAACAGCAGGTGCTCCAAGAAGTGACTGGCGCCGCTCAGCTCGACTGGTTCGTCGCGAGCGCCGACACCCACCCAGACGCCGGCGGCCACCGACCGCGTGCCAGGCACGCGTTCGGTGGCCACTGTGAGGCCTGAGTCGAGATGGGTCACACGGAGATCACTCACCGGAGACCGATCGATGGACGTCGAGCTGAGGGTGCCGGGATCAGCGATGGCGACGGGCGCCGCCGCCGCGGCCACCACTGCGGTCGTCGCGACGCGGGGGGCGATCTGCGCCACCGGCGTTGCCGCCGGCCTCGCCACCGGGGCCCAGGTCGCCGAACTCGCCGGCCAACTGAGCGTCGAACGCGTCGTCGAACGACACGGTCTCGGTGGCAGTGCCAGTAGCAGCGCCAGTTGTTGTCGTTGCGGCGCTTCGGCCGTAGTCGCCGCCACCGTTGCTGGACGCAGGAGCGGGGGCATCGCTGCCACCGCCAGCTGAGTCGCCACCAGCGCCGTTCCAGGCGTCGGACGGGGTCAGGCTGACCTTGCCCTTTTCGTCGATCTCTTCGACGACGACCTCGATCTCCTGGCCCAGTTGCAGCACGTCTTCGACGCTGTTGATGCGCTTGCCGCGACCCAGCTTCGAGATGTGCACCAGGCCGTCGCGGCCCGGCAGGATGTTGACGAAGGCGCCGAACTTGGTGATGTTGACGACCTTGCCCATGTAGGTGGCGCCCACCTCGGCCATGGCCGGGCTGACGATGGCCATGATGCGGGCCCGAGCGTCTTCCATCTTGCTGGCCTCGACCGCACCGATGGTGACGATGCCGACCGAGCCGTCGTCGTCGACTGCGATGTCGGCGCCGGTTTCCTGCTGGATGGTGTTGATGACCTTGCCCTTCGGCCCGATGACCTCGCCGATCTTGTCCATGGGGATGGTGATCGAGATGATCTTCGGTGCCGTGGCAGCCACTTCGGCGCGGGGTGCGTCGATGCAGGCGTTCATGTTGTCGAGGATGGCAGTCCGTGCTTCCTTGGCCTGATCGAGTGCTGCGATCAGCACGTCGGCAGGGATGCCCTCGATCTTGGTGTCGAGCTGCAACGCCGTGATGGCGTCGGCGGTACCGGCAACCTTGAAGTCCATGTCGCCGAAGGCATCTTCGGCACCGAGGATGTCGGTCAAGGTGGTGTACTTGCCCTCGGCGAACACCAGGCCCATGGCGATTCCGGCCACGGGGGCCTTGATCGGCACACCGGCATCCATCAGCGCCAAGCTGCCCGAGCAGACCGACGCCATCGATGTGGACCCGTTCGAGGCCAACACTTCGGCCACCAGGCGCAGCGTGTAGCTGAACTCTTCGAGGCTGGGCAGCACCGGGATCAATGCACGGGCGGCCAGCGCGCCGTGGCCGATCTCGCGACGCTTGGGCGAACCCACGCGCCCCGTCTCGCCGTTGGCCCACGGGGCCATGTTGTAGTGGAACAGGAAGTACTTGTGTGTCTCGGGGCTGAGCGTGTCCATGAGCTGGTTCATGCGCGGCATGGCCATGGTGACGACGTTCATCACCTGGGTCTCGCCGCGCTGGAACAGGCCACTGCCATGAGCGGTGGGCAGCACGGTGACTTCGCTGCTGAGCGGGCGCAGATCGCGCGGACCCCGACCATCGATGCGCAGACCTTCATCGACGATGCGCTTGCGCACTGCCTTCTTGGTCAAGCTGCGAACGGCTTCTTTGATCTCACGCTCGCGGCCAGCGAAGGCACCACCTTCTCCAGCCAACTTGGCGATGGCGTCAGCAGCGACAGCGTCGGTGGCGGCGTTGCGCTCGGCCTTACCGGCAATGGCGGCTGCCACGTTCAGCGGGCCGGTGGCGTCGGGTGCCACCGCGTCGAGGACATCTTGGCCGTAGTCGAGCTGTGCGGTGTAGGTCATCGGGACGATCGGTCCCTTGGTGGCGATGACCGACGCGACGAGCTGACGCTGCAGACCGATGGACTCTTTGATCCACACCTTGCATGCCTCGAGGCCGCCGGCAAGGGCTGCCTCGTCGACCTTCGGGGCGCCTGCTGCGTAGTAGTCGAAGCTCTTCGGGGTACCGCCGGCCTCGACCATCATGATCGCGACATCGCCGTTGTCCAGCTGACGGCCGGCCACGACGAGCTCGAACGTGCTGTTCTCGCCTTCTTCGTAGGTGGGGTGCGGGATCCACTCGCCGGTCTGGCTGTGAGCGATGCGCACGGCGCCGATGGGGCCGTCGAACGGGATGCCACTGATCATCAGCGATGCCGAAGCGGCATTGATGCTGAGCACGTCGTGCGGGTTGGTCATGTCGGCGCCCAGCACCGTCAAGACGACCTGGGTCTCGTTGCGGAAGCCTTCGGGGAAGGCAGGGCGCAACGGACGGTCAGTCAGACGGCAGGTGAGGATGGCATCCTCGGTGGGGCGACCCTCACGACGGAAGAACGAACCGGGGATCTTGCCCGCGGCGTACGAACGCTCTTCGACGTCGATGGTCAGCGGGAAGAAGTCGGTCCCTGGACGCACGTCCTTGGCCGCGTTCGCGGTGGCGAGGACCGTGGTGCGACCCAAACTGGCGAGTACGGCGCCCTGGCTCTGCTGAGCCAGCTTGCCGGTCTCGAACGACAGGGTCTTGTCGGTACCCGAGACGGGACCCGACACTCGAATGGCATCTGCCATGTCGAGCTCCTTTCGGTCGGGCGTGTTTTTTCTCACGCCTCGACGGTTGGAGCGGGGGCCGGTTCCCAGTCGGCACTGCCGGAGCTACGACTTGTCGATGTGCACGATGCACAGAGGACAAGGAACCTCGGCCGAGGCGACTGACAACCGATCAATGAATCCGCTCGGTTGATGTATCGCTCCCAACCCTAGCAGGGGGAATGCCGGATACGGCGGACGGGCCCGGTCAGCAGCCGTGACCAGCGAGCCCAGCAAGGGGACCAGCGAGCCCGGCAAGGACCCGAACTCAGCGACGCAGGCCGTTCTTGGCGACGATCTCGCGGTAACGCTCGACGTCGATGCCCTTGACGTAATCCAACATGCGGCGGCGTCGGCCCACCATCATGAGCAGACCACGACGGCTGTGGTGATCTTTCTTGTGCGACTTCAAGTGCTCGGTGAGGTCGTTGATGCGCGCGGTCAAGATGGCGACCTGCACTTCGGGGGAACCGGTGTCGGACTCGTGCAGCTTGTGCGCGCCGATGGTCGCTGTCTTGTCGATCATGTTCTGCCTTCCAGGTGGAGGTCGCCCCGGCCGGGATGGCCGATGGCATCACGCCGGAGGTATCGCCACTACTGCGAGCAGTGAGCATCGAGCCCCGACGGACCCCGCAACACTATCGGCCGCTCGCCGAACTGGCACTCCCGAACATCTGGCACTCCCGGACATGTGGCCCCCTACACTCGGCGCAATGTTCACGGCCGAGGGCGCGGCGATCGAGCTCGACCAGGTCGCCAAGCGGTTCGGTGCGCTGCCGGTGGTCGCATCCACGTCGCTGCAGATCCAGCCCGGAACGTTCGTCAGTCTGCTGGGGCCATCCGGGTGTGGGAAGTCGACGTTGCTGCGAATGGTCGCCGGGCTCGAGTCGTCCACACACGGCACCGTGACCATCGACGCTGCATCACCTTCGGCGGCTCGACGGCTGAAGCAAGTGGCCATGGTGCCCCAGCAGCCTGGCCTGCTGCCATGGCGCAACGTGCAGGCCAATGCTCGGTTGCTGCTGGACGTGAACCCACGCACCACGCCACAGCACCATCCCGACCCTCGCGAGCTGTTGGCCGAAGTCGGCCTGGGCGACTTCCTCGCCGCCTTCCCACATCAACTGTCCGGTGGCATGCAACAACGCGTGGCGTTGGTCAGAGGATTCGCGTTGGGCGCGCCACTGATCCTGATGGACGAGCCGTTCGCCGCGCTCGACGAGATCACCCGTGCCGAGATGCGCGAGCTGCTTGCTCGGCTGCTGCAGCAACACCCGGCCACCGTCCTGTTCGTGACGCACTCGATCACCGAGGCGGTGCACCTCTCAGATCGCGTGCTGGTCTTCTCGCCCCGGCCGGCGACCATCGTGGCCGACATCGCCGTTCCCGCCGAGCGGCCGCGGCCGTCAGACCCCGAAGACCATCCGGCGTTCATCGCGCTGTGCGCCGAAGTACGGCACCGACTCCATCAAGGGATGGGACGATGAGCCGGCTGCGCACCCTGGCGCCGGTCATCGGCCTGGTCGTGTTCTTCGCGCTGTGGGAGGCTTTTGTACGCGTGCGCGAAGTGCGACCGTTCGTGCTCGCTGCGCCAAGCGACATCCTGCGCTACATCAACCGAGCACCGCGAGATTTCTTCGACGCGTCGTTGGTCACCGCCCAGCAGGCGCTGATTGGATTCGTCGGTGCATTGCTGGTGTCGATCGTGATCGCCGCGCCGTTGGCTGCGTGGAACTTTCTCGAGCGCGCAGCGCAACCGGTGCTCATCCTGGTGCAGGTCGCGCCGTTCGTCGCCTACATCTCGTCGGTCGTGTTGTGGTTGGGCTCGGGCGACCCGCCCGCCCGATTCATGGCGGGGCTGATCTGCCTGCCCGGCTTCGTCTTTGCCGCGGTGGCCGGCATGCGCAGCGCCGACCCTGCAAGTCGCGAGCTGTTCGCATCGGTCGATGCATCGCGTTGGCAGGTGCTGTGGCGCCTGCGGCTGCCCTCGGCGATGCCATCGTTGTTCACCACCGCCCGACTGAACGTCGGCCTGGCGTTGGTGGTCGCATATCTGGTGGAGGGCAGCAACTTCGCCGACGAGGGCCTGGGCGCCATCGGAAAACGAGCACTGGGTCAGACGATCGGCGATGCCGTGTGGGCCACCGTGTTCTGCATGGTGGTGCTGGGCACCCTCGGGCTGGTCGTCATCGGTCTGCTCGAGAAGTGGTTGCTGCATTGGCACGCCTCGCAGCGGTCGGGCGCCCCTTCGGCCACCCAACGGGCGGCTCGATAGCGTGGCGCCATGAGCTCGTCGGACGACCTGTCCTCGCTGCGCGAGCAGATCGATCAACTGGACCGCGACTTCGTTCGCGTGGTGGCCGCCCGCCTTGCGTTGTGTCAGCAGGTGGCTGCGGTGAAAGAGGTGTCGCGCACCGCTGTCATCCAGCCCGACCGAGTGCGCGATGTGGTCACGTCGCGGCGGCAGCTGGCCATCGACGCCGGCGTCGACCCCGACTTCGCCGAGCAACTGTTTCGCGTGCTGCTGGCCGAGACCCACCGCATCGAGGTCGCCGGTCAGCGGCCAGACCCCGCTCCCGACAAGTTCGCCGCACCCGACGGCATCCGCTCGGGTCTCGACACGGTGGCCACGCGCATCGACCACGTGGTCGTCGCCGTCGCCGACCTGGCCGCTGCAGTCACCTCGTTCACCCAGTCGTTCGGTTTCCACCCGACACCGCTGGCCGGCGGCCAGGTTGCCGGCGTCGCCGCGCTCAGCGCCGGTGGGGTCACTGTGGTGTTGGTCGGTGCCGATGCCTCACCAGCAGTTGCCGCATACCTGCAGCTTCATGGTGGGGGTGTGCAGCACATCGCCATCGAGGTGCTGAACGCCGGCTACGCGCGGGCCTGCCTGGCCGATGCCGATGCTTCACTGCTGACCGATGTGGTCGTCGATGCCGATGGTCACGAGCAGTTCTTCGCGGCTCGCGACGCGACGACCGGGCTGCAACTGGGCTTCATCTCGCGTACCGGACACCGCGTCGGCGTGGCCGCCGCCAACGTTCTGGCGTTGTTCGACACGCTGGTCGACGACTGACCACCTTCATGTCGATCGACCGCCGCATCACACTGTCAAACTGGCTCGAGCCGCCGTACAACCGCATCGCCTTCCAGCGTGTTCGAGAGCTGTGCCCGACTGCGCTCATCTCCCGATCTCCGCAGCCACAGTTCCTGCCTGTCGATCCCGTCACACTCGACGACGTCACGTTCGCGGCCGCCGATGGCAGCACCGTGCGCTGGGCCGATCACCTGGAACGCACCTACTGCGATGCGGTGTGTGTGGTGCACAACGGACGCATCGTGCACGAGCGCTACCTGAACGACATGACCGAGCGCACACCGCATCTGTTGATGAGCGTGTCGAAGTCGGTGTGTGGCGCCACCCTGGGCATTGCCATCGGTCGAGGCCTGTTGCGCGCCGACGATCTGGTCACCCACATCGCGCCCGAGTTCATCGGCACCAGCCTGGACGGTGCCACCGTGCAGCACGTGATCGACATGACCGCCGGCACCGAGTTCCTCGAGGACTACGACACGTACGACACGTACGACACGTACGCCGGTGTCGACTCCGATCACTCGGCCATCGGTGCGGTCCATCGGGCCGAGCCACCGTTGATCGAGTACGAGCGACACGCCGGATACCGGCCCCTCGGTGATCGCACGCCAATCGGCACACTCGGCCACTTCCGAACCTACGGATTGCAGCGTCCGCACGGCGCGTGGTTCAGCTATCGATCACCGCTGACGAACATCGCTGCCCGCCTGGTGGAGGTGGTCAATGATGTGCCCTACCCCGCTGTCGTCGCCCGCGATCTGTGGGGGCCGCTGGGTCAAGAGCACGATGCCGACATCATGCTGGACCCACTCGGTCATCCGGTGGTCGAAGGGGGCATGAGCTGCAGCCTGCGCGACCTGGCCCGGCTGGCGCTGGCCTACCTGTGCGATGGCGACGGCGTGGTCCCTGCGGCGTGGGTCGACGACACGCGGCTGGGCAACGACGCAGTGGCGGCTGCGTTCACGGCGAACCCCGAATCCGACGCCGAATCGGCCGCATGGTCCATGTACCGCAATGCCTTCTGGGTGATGCAGCGTGGCGTCACCTTCAGCGGCTTGGGAATCTTCGGCCAGTACTGCTGGGTCGATCGTGCAACCAACACCGCGATCGCCAGGTTCTCGACCTACCCGTCGGCCACCCCGGCCGAACTGTCGGCCGAGACACTTCGCGGCTTCAGTGCTGTCGCCACGCACCTGGCCGAACGCCACGATTGACGGTGCCGATCGCTGACTACGATCGCGCGATGCCACTGACCACTGGGTTCAACCACCTCGCCACGCTCACCTCGAACATGGAGCGCACCGTCGGGTTCTACGAGGACGCATTCGAGGCCGTCGTGACCCTCGAGATGCAGGCGACCAGCGACCATCCGCGGATGATCATCCTCGACCTGGGAGGCGGCGCCGCGCTGAACGTATTCGAGGTGCCGGCCGACGAGATCATCGGTGATCGCGGACGACAGGGGCATCGCGGCGCCATCGATCACTATGGCATCGCCGTCCCCTCGTTGGCCACGCTGGAGGACGTTCGTGATCGACTGGTGGCGGCCGGTGCCGAGATCGGCGAGATACAACGCCTGGGCAGCGAGTGGTCGCTGTTCTTCCGTGATCCGGACGGCATGGAGCTGGAAGTCTGCGCCCATGCCGGCGACTGAATAGCACCATCGTCCCGATGAGTGGATAGTGTGACGCCACGCACGGCAGTGCGGGGGCACCGAGCCACCTTCTCGCATCGGCACGCTGTTCCCGCCGTGCTCTGGCAACTCCATTCACCTTTCCATTCCTCTCGGAGGTTTGCCATGACGCGCCGCGTCACTGCCGTTTTCGTCTCATCCCTGCTCGTCCTCGCTGCCTGTGGCAGTGACAGCGACGGCGCATCGTCGGGCGCTGCCTCGTCCGATGTTGCGTCGTCCGATGTTGCGTCGTCCGACAGCGCCACGTCCGACAGCGCCACGTCCGACACCGCAACGCCAGATACCGGCACCGTCGGTGGCGTTGCCGATGTCGTTGCCGGCGAAGCATTCCCCGCCGATCGTTGCGAGGCCAACAAGGCTGCCGGCACGATCACGTACTTGTCGGGCTTCGACTATTCGGCATCGGCGTCGATCGTCGATGTGCTCGTGGCCCAGGAAAAGGGCTACTTCGAGCAGATGTGTCTGACGGTCGAGATCAAGCCCAGCCTGTCGGTCACCAACTACCCGGAACTCGCCGAGAACAACGCCCAGTTTGCATCGGCCGGTTCGTTCAGCGAGATGGTCAAGTACTCGAAGGCCAACGAGGCCTCGTTCGTGGCAATGGCCATCGAGGGCAAGACCGGCATCGACGCGCTGATCGTAAAAGAAGGGAAGGCCACCACCCTCGAGGATCTGCGTGGCACGACGATCGGCGTCAAGACCGCCATCACCACCAGCGTCGCGGCCATGCTGCAACAGGCAGGCATGACCGAGGGCACCGACTACACCACGGTGCAGATCGACGGATTCGATCCAAAGGTGCACATCGAGATCCCCGACATCGTCGGCTTCCCTGGTTACAAGAGCAACGAGCCGCTGCAGCTCGAAGCCGCAGGCATTCCGTTCACCCTGTTCGACCCGGCAGCGTTCGACATCCCCGGCAGCTTCGGCGTGCTGTACACGAACGGCCAGTTCCTGGCCGAGCATCCCGTCGCAGCGCAGGACTTCATGCGCGCATCCATGATGGGTCTGGCCGATGCTGTTGCCGATCCCAAGGCTGCGTCCGACATCGCCCTGGGATTCATCAATGCCAGCGGCAACGCGATGTTCTTGTCGCCCGAGGGCGAAGAAGCACGGTGGGGTGTCGAGTCGGCCCTGGTCATGTCGACCAATGCCGAGACGGCCCTCGGCGTGCCCGAGCCCGAACTGTTGAAGAACGAAGTGACCACGTATGCCGACATCGGGCTGTTCGACGGCGACGTGCCTGTCGTGGCCGACTACGTGGACGCCTCAGTGCTCGCGGGCATCTACGACGAAAACCGCTTGGTCATCTGGCCGGCAGGCTGACTGCGGCGGCGCTTACTGGTTCAGCATCACCTCGATCGCGGAAACGATCGAGGTGGTGCGTTCCGGCCATCGCTTTTTCATTCGGCGGATCGGCCGATCAACGCGGCGCAGCATGGTTGTTGCGAGGTGCCACATCAGGTCGTCCGGTGCCTGACCGTAGGCGTCGATCAGCGTTGCCAGAGCAACGTTCATGTCGTCGCCGTCGGCTGGGCGACCGTTGTGAACGTTGGCCGCGTACGCAGCTAGGTCGACCGATGGCGACCCTTGAGCGAGGGTATCCACGTCGATCACCCACGTGTCGTCGCCGTCGACCAACAACTGCCCCACGTTGAAGTCGCCGTGCACTGGAACCACGTCGGCAGCTTCTGGCATCGTTGCGCCGAGCCGCTGGACCAGAGCAAGGATGCGCTCGGCCAGGTGCGGCAACGCGAATGCTGCCAGCGCCGCTGGACGGTTGGCGGCGGCCAGCAGTTGTGCGGGTCGAAGGTCGGCAAGATCGCCCAGCGTCGAGCCGTGAAGTTGCCGCAGCACCGCGGCCGCGCCGCTGGCACTTCCGATCACATCATCACGTCCAAGGGTCCGACCGCCCAGAGCTTGCTGAACGACCGCCCCCAGATCGGGGCGCGAGGTGATGAGCGCGGCCGTCCTCAATGCGCCCCCAACAGCACGCAAGGCGCCCTCGGCGCAACTCAGCTCTGTTGGATCGCCGTACAGTTTGACCACGATCTGACCACACCGCAGCACCGCACGGCGTTGAGGAACCCAGGCCAAACGAGTGACCTGGCAGTCGCCAGACTCGATTTCCAGCACCTCGGCCAGCTGCCTGCCGTCGGCGGACAACAGCGGCAGCGCCGGATCGTGCGGATAGGCATGAAGATCCCAGCCATCACCTTGGGTGCAAGCGAACGCTTCCACGCGTAGCGAAGTGACGGCTGCGCTGCGGGCGTCGTACTGAACTGTCAGCGCACCACCCGGCTCGTAGTCGATGTAACGGATTCGCACGTCGCTGACGTCTGCGTTGAAAAGCTCGCTCAGGGGCAGAACCACAGCATCGACGTCGAACAGGGTTGTGGCGGCCGGAAGCTGCTGATCAGGAGGAAGCTGAGGCGTTGAGTGCCGGCCCCCCATCGCTCGACTCTACGTCAACCGGTGGATCAATGACGCCGAAGACTGAACGACGAACCGTTCAGGCGTCGAGCACGTCACGAGCGTGCTCGACATCGTGATTCAGTTGCGCCACCAAGGCCTCGATGCCTTCGAACTTGCGCTCGCTACGCAGGAAGTGGGTGAACTCGACCCGAGCCTTCTGTTCGTACAGGTCGCCGTCGAAGTCGATCAGATGGGCCTCGAGTAACGAGTGGTCTGCATGCTCGTAGAACGTGGGGCGGCGGCCCAGGTTGATCGCGCACGGATGGCGCGTGCCCTCGGGCGTCAGGTACCAGCCGGCGTAGACCCCGTCGGCCGGCAGGCAGATCACGTTGGGCACCTCGACGTTCGCTGTCGGAAAGCCCAGCAGCCGACCGCGTTGATCGCCGTGCACCACCACGCCCCGAGCTTGGAACGGCCGACCCAGCATCGACGCCGCCAGCTCGACCTGACCACCGGCCATGGCACGGCGGATGGCTGTGGAGCTGATCGGCTCGTCGACACCGTCCTGCCGAGCCAACAGCTCCAGCGGCTCGACATCGAAGTCGTGCTGAATGCCCAGCTTTCGCAACAGCGACACGTTGCCCTGGCGATGGCTGCCGAAATGGAAGTCGTCGCCCACCACGATGCGCTGCGCGGCCAGACATCCCACCAGTACGCGATCGACGAACGACTGAGGCTCTTCGCCCGCTTGGGCTTCGTCGAACCGCACCAACACTGTGGCGTCGATGCCAGTGGCCGCCAACAGTTCGAGCTTCTGATCGAGGTCGGTCAGCAGGTTGGGCGCCGACTCGGGACGCACGATCGATGCCGGATGGCGGTCGAACGTGACGACCACGGAACGAGCATCCAGTTCGTCTGCACCGCGACGAACCTGGGCGATGATCGCCTGGTGGCCCTGATGGACACCGTCGTATGCCCCGATGGTCAGTACCGATCGGTCGGAGCCACCCGCCGAGGCGACATCTGGCCATGGCGAGCTGGAGAGATCGGTGATCACGCGCACGACTGGCGACGATATCGCCCACGTCCCCCTCGCCCCCAGCCCGGCCACCGTGGGCCGGTCGGCCCGGTCAACCGCCGGCGGCGGGCATGACCACAGCGGGTTTGGCAACGGCCTCGGAGGAGCGCTCGTAGACGGCCAGCAGATCTCCGCTGGTGTCGCACACGACCCACGGACCATCGCCGTCCCAGGCCGGCAACGACCTGCCGTGCCGCACCATGGTGGCCACATCCTGGGGCACCGTGACCGCCGTGTAGTCGCGCAATGCAGCGACCGGCGTGAGCAGTTCCGCTTGATCGGCAGGCCGGGCCTCGGCCTGATCGAAGCTGCCACACGCGGTGCGACGCAAGTTGCGCAGGTGCGCTCCCCCACCCAGCAGTTGCCCCAGATCGGCTGCGAGGGTGCGCACGTAGGTACCTGACGAGCAGCCGACGTCGATTCGGTACACCAGCGGATCGTCGGTTGGTTCCACCAGGAAGTGATGCACGGTGACCGGGCGGGGTTGGCGCTCGACCTCGATGCCTTCACGCGCCAACTCGTGCAGCCGGCGTCCGTCGACCTTCAACGCGCTGACCATCGGGGGCACCTGCATGATCGGGCCGACGAGATGTTGGTCCACGGCCGCACGTACCTGATCGGCAGTGACCGAGGACATGTCATGGGTTGCAGTCACGTCGCCCGACGAGTCGAGCGTTGTGGTCTGCACACCCAACACGACCTCGGCCGTGTACCGCTTGCCGAGCGCAGTGAGGAAGCGCAGCAAGCGCGTGGTGTTGCCCACACCGATCAGCAGCACCCCGGTGGCGTCCGGGTCCAGCGTGCCGGCGTGACCGACGCGACGCTCGCCCAGGCGGCGGCGCATCATGGCGACCACGTCGTGGCTGGTGACCCCGGCCGGCTTGTCGACCACGGCCAGGCCATGGATCGTCGCCGGCCTACGCCGGGCCATCTGCCTCGGGGTTGTCCTCGATGTCCCCCTCGAACTCGTCCCCGTCGAGCTCGTCGTCGATGACAGGTCGCTCGGGCAGCGTGTCGGTGGCATCCAGAATGCGCTGGATGTGCTCGGCCGAACGGATGACCTCGTCGGGCTTGAACGACAGGATGGGGGTCTTCTTCGAGCGCACCTGGCGAGCAATGGATCCCTGGATGCGAACCCGGTGACTGTTCAGCGCCTCGAGGATGCGTGGATCGCCGTCTTCGCCCAGCAGCGAGTCGAAGAACACGATGGCCCGGTTCATCTCGGCATCGACATCGATGGCGGTGATGGTGACCATGTCGAGGCGCTCGTCGTCGATGCGGGTCAGTTCCTCGGCAATGACCTCGCGTAACGACTCGTTCAGGCGCGCTGTACGCGGATATCGATGCGTCGAGGGTGCCGCAGCGCGACGGGGACGGCTCATGCGACCCAGCCTACGGTCAGGTGAAGTCGAGGGGATCCCGCTTTGTGCGCTTCAGTTCGGCAACGCGGCTGCGCGCCAGCACCTCGACCGCGTCCCACAGCCGCACTGCCTCGGCGCCCAGCGGTGCCTTCGAGATGATCGGCCCGAAGAAGCTGGCCTCGCCCTCGGTGTCTGGCGCAAACGTCAAGATGGGCGTGCCCACGTCCTTGCCCGTTCGAGCGAACGCCAACTCGGTCTCGGTTCGGATGAAGGGGTCGTGCGACTCGTCGGTGCGGTGCTCGATCAATGATGCATCCAGACCCGCGTCGTCGAGGATGTTGCTCAGAAACTGGTCGGGTGCATCGCGATACTCGGCCGCCCGCTGCTGCACGTGGATGGCCGAGCCGAGCGCCGTGTACCAGCCGGCGATGGCGGCATGGTCGCCCTGCAGCCGCAGCTGGTCGGCAATGCGCAGGCCCCACAGGCCGCGCATGTGACCGGCCCTGTAGGCGTCGTCGTACCACTCGGCGGTGTTGTTCTCGTTGATCATCTTCAACGAGATGAAGCGCCAGTTGACCGAGTAGTCGCGCTGCCGCTGCACCTCGCTGACCCAACGCGAGGTGATCCACGCGAACGGGCACACGGGATCGAAGAAGAAGTCGAGATCGGCCATGGGCGCACGCTATCGGCGAGCGCTGACGAGCGTCAGACGCGAGCGATCTCGCGCTCTTCAAAGGTTTCGATGAGATCGCCAGGCTTCAGATCCTGGAAATCGCTGAGGCCGATACCGCACTCGAAGCCCTCGCGAACCTCGCGAGCATCTTCCTTGAAGCGCTTCAACGAGTTGATGCTGCCCTTCCAGATGATGGTGCCCTCGCGCAGGAAGCGGACCTTCGAGCCACGTGTGATCTGACCAGACCGCACGTAGCAACCGGCGATGGCGCCGATGCGAGGAACCCTGAAGATCTCGCGCACCTCGGCTTCGCCGGTGACGACCTCTTCGAACTCGGGGGCCAGCATGCCCACCATGGCCTTCTCGATGTCCTCGAGCAGCTTGTAGATGATCTCGTAGGTCCTGATCTCGACGCCTTCGGCTTCGGCCAGGTCGCGTGCCCGGCGATCGGGTCGCACGTTGAAGCCGATCAGTGTGGCGTTCGAGGCCGAGGCCAACGTGATGTCGTACTCGCTGATACCACCGACAGCGCGGTGCACGAAGGCCAACTTGACCGTCTCGCGCTCGAGACGTCGCAGGCTTTCCGTGACTGCTTCGAGCGAGCCCTGTACGTCGGCCTTCAGCACGATGTTCAAGGTGGCGACTTCGCCGGCCTGGATCTGGCTGAAGATGTCTTCCAGCTTCACGCCGCGCTGGACGCGAGCATCACCGCGCTGGTTGGTCAGGCGGGCACGCTGCTCGCGTGCTTCACCCACCGTGCGAGCGGTCTTCTCGTCGGGTGCAGCGCGGAACTCGTCGCCGGCATTCGGTACGGCCGAGAGGCCCAGCACCTGTACTGGTGTGCTGGGGCCGGCTTCTTTGACCTGCTGGCCGCTGGAATCGATCATCGCCCGCACCTTGCCCCAGGCCGCGCCTGCCACGATGGGGTCGCCGACCTTCAACGTGCCCTTGTCGACCAGGATGGTGGCCACGGGGCCACGACCGGTGTCGAGCTGGG
>JANNFQ010000207.1:0-14872 GCA_031380045.1 Acidimicrobiaceae bacterium | reverse complement strand
ACGCCGATGGTGGTGGCGATCTGCGGGAGTGTGACCCGCCAGAAGATCTGCGACGGCGTACCACCGTCGACCCGGGCGGCCTCGAGGATCTCGTCGGGCACTGCCTTGATGGCCGCCGACAAGATGACCATGGCGAACCCGGTCTGGATCCAGACGAGGATGACCATCAACCAGAAGTTGTTGAAGGGTGTCTCCTGGATGAAGCTGATCGCCTTCGGTACCACTTCACCCTGCTTGTTGAAAGCAAACCCGCCGACGCCGTCGCCGACGATGGCCACGTAGCGCACGAAGAACCAACCGACGAAGACCGCGGCGATGGTCGGGACTGCGGCACCGCCCCAGTCCTGTTTGATCAGCTTGCGTCCAGCAACGAACAGCAGCGCCAACAGAAAGGCGCCGACCAACACGCCGACGATGACGGTGGGCAGGCCGCTGCCGGTGCTGAGCCGGCCAAGGCCGACCCATAGGCCGTTCAACAATCCGGTCTGTTCGGTGGTGGTGTCGCGCGGTACGTACATGAATCGCCAGATGACCGATGCGCCGACCAGCGAGATGGCCAGCGGCATGAAGATGAGTGACTTCGCCGCCTTCTCGGACTTGGCGCCGTCGGCCAGCACCGCGACCGCCAGGCCGAGCGCAGTCGAGAAGAACACGACGGTCACCACCCACCACAGGTTGTTCACGATGGTGCCACGAAAACTGGTGAACGCCGCGAATGCGACCAGCAGCCCACCGACCAGCAACGGCGCCACCGTGGGGTTGCCGATCTCGACAGCACGACCGGTGCGCTTCTTGACGATGCTGCCGATGACAGCGGCCAGCGCCAGCAAGATGATCCCGAGGAAGAACAGCCGGCTGGTGAACATGTTGGTCCAGTTGGCCGGATCCCAGCTGGCCTTGTCCTGGAACGTGTCGACGTAGTTCTGTAGCTTGACGAACTTGTCGGACTTCGCATCCAGCAACGACAGGTACATGGTGCGGATGGTCGGGATGACCAAGGTGATCACGATGAACAGCAGCGCGGGTGACAAGAAGATGACGGCGCGCGACCGTGTGTCGATGCGCGTCCGGGCCTGGTAGTCGGGCGACTTCGTGAAGCCCAGTCGAGCGCCGACGGCCAATGCGGGCAGCCCCATGGCCACGACTGCTTCGGCCACCGAACCCGAGCCGATCTTGGCCTCGCCCCATCCGCCGATCAACGATCCGAGGGCACCACCGATCAGTGCACCCGTGAGGGGGTTCTTCTTACGCAGCACGTTCAACCCGGCGAGGACCGCGACGCCGCCGACCGTCCAACCGATCAGCGGGCCGACGGACAGTTCGGGCCGGTACTCGTTGCGAACCAACAACCCCATCGCGACACCCATCGCCAGGCCGGTTCCGGTGCCGATCATTTGCCGGCGTCGACCGTCGGCAGACAGGTCGAGCGCGATGGCCATCGCCGCAAAGCCCAGTGCAAGCAGCAACGGCAGCCACACCCATTGGAAGAACCCGCCTTCCGATCCAACGGTGACGCGGTTGCCGTGCACCAGCACGCCGACCACGAACCCGATCACACCGAATGCAATGGCGGTGAACCGACGCCAGTTGCCACGCACCTGGTTGAACACCAAGTTGGCAGCGATCCACAGCGCACCGCTGGCACCGACCGCAATGATCACGGTCAGCAGCGTCGACACGATCTTGTTATCCACGACTCACCCCCAAAACAGAAATCGCCTCATGCACGAGCCACCCCAGCACCGCGTCCCCCAAGATACGGAGCGGGGCACCGACACCGTAGCGCCAGTGCCCCGACTCGTTCTCACTTCACTTCCATCATCTCACGCGCATGTCACCTTGGATCACGCCGAGGGGACACGATCGTCAGTGATCACTTGGGCCAGGAGGCCTCGATGTCGTCGGCCGCTGTCTGGGCATCGACGTCACCGTTCACTGCTGACGTGCCGCCGGTCCAGAACGATCCGGCGCCGACGCCGGCCGGCATCAGGTCGGAGGCGTCGAACCTGGACAGCTTCGAGTCATTGAGGATCTTCAGGAAGCCCTGCTCGAGCGGCTGGTAGACCGACGGATCCTGACCGATGGCTGCCGACAGGAAGCCCGACAGGCCACCATCGAGCAGACGGGTCTGCTCGGCCTGACGCTTCTGGGCGTAGTCGGGCGTGGACATGTACTCGAGGACGGCCATCGTGGCCGGGTCTTCGTCGAAGGCAGCGGCGTACGTGCCTGCCGTCAACACCGGCTTGTCGCCGTTGATGTCCGGGAAGTAGAAGACATCAATTGCGCCTTCCGACCCATCGGCGAACTTCGTGCCCTCGGGGAAGAAGCCGCTGAAGAACGACGCCTGACGGTGCATGAAGCACTGACCGTCGACCAGTGGCTGGGCGTTGTCGCCGAAGTTGGTGGCGGCGATGTTGCCGCCGCTGGCGAACACGTTGTCTTCTGACCACAGGCTGAGCACGGTGTCCATCGCAGTGACGATCTTCGGATCGTTGAACGGGATCTCGTGGCTGACCCACTGGTCATAGACATCGCCACCGTTTTGGCGAAGGACCATTTCCTCGACCCAGTCGGTGAAGGTCCAGCCCGTTGCGGTACCTGACTCGATACCGACGCACAGCGGCTTTGGGCCACCTGCAGCGGCCATCGTGTCGATGAGCGCAGTGAACTCTTCGAAGGTCGTCGGCACGGTGTAGCCGCCGGCTTCGAAGGCAGACGGCTGGTACCACACCAACGACTTCAGGTCGGTCTTGACCGGAACGCCGTACTGCACGCCATCGACGTTGGCGTAGTTCGAGTAGTCGGGCGACCAGTTCTTCGTGATGGCTGCCGTGACGTTGTCGGCCAAGGGCTTGATCGAAGCGGCGCGAGCGAACTCGGCCAGCTTGCCCGGCTGCGGGAAGATGCCGATGTTGGGCGGGTTGCCGCCTTCGACCTGCGTGTTGATGTTGGCTTCCCAGTCGGCGTCACCGGCAAAGGTGATGTCGATGTTGTTCGCTTCGCCAAAGGCATCGAGCACAGTGTTGATGGCGCCGACCGACGGGTCGTCACGCTCGGAACCCGTCATCAGGACCGTGGCCCCGCCGAAGTCGCCGCCTGCTCCGGCCGCGACGGTGGTGTCGCCACCAGCCGCGACAGTGGTGTCGCCACCAGCGGATGGTGCTGTGGTGCCGTCGCTCTTGCCGGAATCGCTACCGCATGCAGCGGCGACCAGCGAAAAAACGATCGGCAGGATGGCTAGCTTCTGCCAGCGTCTCTTCATATTCTTCTTCCCCCTGTTTGTTCATGACAGGCCGGACACACGCCGGCATGTAAACGCTTACATAAGCGGAACGTGACGTCAAGGTTTCGAGCAGGTTTCGCGCTGGATCAGTTCGATGGTGCCGTCGTGGCGGGCGATCGGCACATCGACGCCCTCGAGTTGATCGATCAGCAGCCGCGCGGCTCGCGAGCCGTGATCCGAGACGGATTGACGCACCGTGGTCAGCCCGACCACCACCGACAGGTCGTGGTCGTCGACACCCACGATCGACAGGTCGCCAGGGGCCGTCAGGCCGGCGTCGCGCAACGACAGCAAGGCGCCGAAGGCCATCTCATCAGACATCGCGAACACCGCCGTGGGCGGCTCGGGCAGCTCAAGCAGTGCGTGCATGGCGGCGCGACCGCCCAGCAGCGAGAACGATCCGGGCGCCTGCATTGCTGGATCGCTGACGATGCCGGCACGGGCAAGGGCACGTTCGTAGCCGGCGTGGCGCAGCGACGGAACGACGAACCCGTGCGCATCGGTGGCCTTCTCGTCGATCAGCCCGATGCGCCGGTGCCCCAACGAGATCAGGTGCGTGGTGGCCAGATCGCCAACGGCGACGTCGTCGATGCCGACGGACGGAAATCGGTGTGTCGACTCGCCGATCGTCACGACGCGCAGGCCCTTGTCGGCCAAGCCGTCGACATCGTCGATCGGCAGATGGATGTCCACGAAGATCACGCCGTCGACGCGGCGATGGATGGACGCGGCTTCGTCGACGATCGATCGTCGTGCCGCGCCGGTGGAGACGCCGACGACGATCATGTCATATCCGGTCGTTGCGCAGATGGCCTCTGCGCCGGCGACGACCTGCGAGAAGTACCAACCGTTCAACAGTGGCACCGCCACCGCGATGGAGCGCGACCGACCGGTTGCCAATCGCGATGCTGCAGGATCGGCCCGATACGACATCTGCTCGGCGATCGCCGAGACCCGTTCGCGTGTGGCCGAGGCAACGTTCGGTAGACCGCGAAGGGCGCGGCTGACGGTGGCGACCGAGACGCCGGCGGCAGCGGCGACATCCTCGATCGTCGAGCGCCCCCGCGACCATGTCGGCTCGTTGCCGGGACTCGGTTCGGGTTGCGTCACGCGGCCATGTAAGCGCTTGCAGACCGAGGGGTCAAGTGCATCAGGTGGGGGAGAGGCCCAGTTCGGTCAGATCGATCGGCCGGCCTTCGGCGATCGAGCGGTGCGCGGCGACGCCCATCGCCACCGACCACAGCCCATCGTCGACGGTCACTTCGGGGCCGCGCCCGGCACGCACGCAATCGATGAAACGGACGTGTTCGATGTACGACGATCCACCGTGGAAGCCCAGGTATGGCACGTCGGCAGGCGCCATCACCTGACGCACACCCGACCGATCGCGCGGCCCGATCAGCACTCGATCGCCGGGAAAGGTCGTCTCGAGCTTGGCCCGGTCGCCGACCACGGTGATCTCTTGCTCGTGTCGTCCGCCCTCGGCGAACATCGACAGGTCCAGCGCACCGCGCACGCCGTTGGCGAAGTCGACGATGACATAGGCGTTGTCCAACATGTCTGCCGGCCGCCCGTCGTAGACCTCGTCCAAGTGGTTCACGTCCTGCCCGCCCGATGCGAAGACGCGGACCGGATTCGCCTGGGCCACCAGGCGCATCAGGTCGAAGAAGTGGCAGCACTTCTCGACCAGTGTTCCACCGGTGTTGGCGGTGAATCGATTCCAGTTGTTCACCTTCGTCAGGAAGGGGAACCGGTGTTCGCGAACCGACACCATGCGCGTCGTGCCGGCGATGCCTGTGGCCAACTGGGCGAGCAGTTCGGTGATGGTGGGGATGAAGCGGTACTCCAAGCCCACCCACGTCATCGCCTCGCGATCGTCGGCGCGCCGCTTCACGTCCAGGCAATCGTCGACTGTCGTGCACATCGGCTTCTCGACCATGACGGCCAGGTCGGTGGCCAGCGCGTCGGCCAAAATTGATGCGTGCGTGTGGTTGGGCGACACGATGACCAGTGCATCCAGATCGTCGCGCTGCAACATCTGCCGATGGTCGGTGTACGTGTCCACGGCTGTGCCAACGGCGGCCAGACCAGCGTCCAACGACGACTGCACGGGGTCGGCCAGCGCCACGATCTGGGCGCCCTCGATGTGGATCAGGTCGTGGATGTGCTCGACCCCCATCATCCCGGTACCGACGATGCCGTAGCGCAGTGGTGTGGCGGCCATTGCGGCATTGTGCCACGGGTTGCCGTGTACCTTGCCGGGCATGCCGCCACGGAGCACATCGCCTGCCACCCGTGATCAGGTCGACGCAGTGCTGGGCGCAGGAGTGCGTGGCAGCGACCGGCACAGGTTCTGGTTGCGGGTGGACCATCGCCTGCCCGCTGCCCGGTCGCTGCTGGCAGCGTTGTACCCCCAGCACGATCAGGACGAGATGGAACGCCGAGTCCTGTCGGTCGTGGCCGGTGGGCTGCGGGCGCGGCGGCGGGCCTTGCGAGAACTGGATGCTCGACGCGAGGTGGACCCACTGTGGTTCCAGCGCAACGACCAGATCGGTTACGTGGCCTACGCGCAACGCTTCGGCGGCACCTTGAGCGGTGTTCGTGAACACCTGGGGCACCTGCACGATTTGCACGTCACCTACCTGCACCTCATGCACGTCTTGCGGGCTCGCGCGGGCGAGAACGACGGCGGCTATGCCGTTGTCGACTACACCGACGTGGAACCCGCGCTGGGCAACCGGCGCGATCTGCAGCGATTGGCCGACGATCTGCACCAGCGCGACATCAGCCTGTGCCTGGACGTGGTCATGAACCACACGGCTCGTGAGCATCCATGGGCGTTGGCGGCGCGCGCCGGGTCGGCGCATCACCGCGCGTACTACCACGTGTTCGAGGGTCGGACGATGCCCGATCAGTACGAGCAGACGCTGCCCGAGGTCTTCCCGCAGGTGGCGCCCGGCAACTTCACACTGGACACCGAACTGGGGCCCGACGCGTGGGTGTGGACGTCGTTCTACTCGTATCAATGGGATCTGAACTACGCCAACCCCGACGTGTTCGTAGAGATGTTGCAGGTCATGTTGGACCTGGCCAACCTGGGCGTCGATGTGCTGCGACTCGATGCCATCGCCTTCACCTGGAAGCGCATGGGCACGAACTGCCAGAACCAGCCCGAAGCGCATCTGTTGGCGCAACTGTTCCGTGCCTGCCTGACGATGGCCGCGCCCGGTGTCGTGCTGAAGGCCGAGGCCATCGTGGCGCCGGCCGATCTGGTCCCGTACCTGGGCGCACATCACGACCAGCGCGATGAATGCCATCTGGCGTATCACAACCAACTGATGGTCATGCTGTGGAGTGCGCTGGCAACAGGCGAGGCAACCCTGGCGACCCAATCGCTGGCGCAACTTCCGCCCACTCCGACGAGCGCCAGTTGGACGACGTACCTTCGATGCCACGACGACATCGGGTGGGCAGTGGACGACGACGTCGCTGCCCAGCTGGCCATCGGCGGGCCGCTGCATCGTCGGTACCTGGCCGAGTTCTATCGCGGCGACGCGCCGCACTCGTTCGCGTGCGGCGCCGCGTTCTCGTCGAACCCGTCGGCGGCCGACGAGCGCACCTGTGGCACAGCAGCCTCGTTGGCAGGTATCGAACAGGCTCGCAACGACGGCGACGCGATGGCCCTCGATCTGGCGATACGCCGGTTGTTGCTGGGCTATGCAGTGGTGTTCGGGTTCGGTGGCACGCCATTGCTGTACATGGGCGACGAGATCGCGATGTGCAACGACTGGTCGTTCCTTGACGACCCAGACCTGCGCGACGATTCGCGATGGGTGCATCGGCCGTTCATGGATTGGGGTCGGGTGAAGGCCATTCGTGGTCCGGCGGGGGAGGGCACGGTCGAGCGCAGGGTCTTCGATGCCATCTGTTCGATGGCCGCGGTTCGTCGAGCCACCGCCGCAATGAGCACTGGCGGCGACCTGTGGATGCACCGGCTGGATCAACCCGCGCTGCTGGCGTGGGAACGGCGCCATCCGCGCCACGGTCGTTTCTACGGCATCGCCAACGTCGGCTCGCAGTCGGTGCACATCGACCACCAGGTGTTGACCTGGGCCGGTCTGCACGAACCGGTCGAGTTGCTGGGCGGTGACATCACGGTTGCCGATGGGCACGTGCGGTTGGGCCCGCTGGCGGTGGGCTGGTTCGTCGATCGCCGCGACGGCGATGTGCAGCCGCCGCCCGGCCCGCGCCTCCCGTAGATCGGCCTGGAAATCTCGGGGGGAGGGGTTGCCAGCCGATCAGTACCGATATATCGTGATCGCACGCAACCGGTCGAAATACGAAGATCGGGTGAGAAAGGAACACATCACATGCGATATCGAGGAAACACACCAGGGCCGCGACGCGGCGATGAAGGAGCGGGCAACGAGCCCGAGGCATTCGCTGGCGGGTTCCGCGGCGGTCCGCGCCGCGGGCCGGGTCGCGGGATGGGTCACGACCATGGTCATGGCCGCGGACCGCGCACTCGCCGTGGCGACATGAAGTGGGCGCTGCTCAGCGCGTTGTCAGAGGGCCCCGGCCACGGCTACGAACTGATCCAGCGCATCGAAGAGCGAACGGGCGGACGCTGGCGACCCAGCCCCGGCTCGGTGTACCCGACGCTGCAGATGCTGGACGACGGTGGGTTGGTTCGCGCCAACCAACTGGACGACAAGCGGGTGTACGAGATCACCGAGGCCGGACAGGCCGAGTTGGCCACGCGCACCGAGGCGGCCGGCGGGCAACCGTGGATGCGGGACACCGAAGAGGCGTCCACCCACGGCAGCTTCCGTCACGCGCTGGGTCGAATGGTCATGGCATCCAAGCAGGTGGGCATGGCGGGCAACCCCGAGCTGGTCGAGCAGGCCACCGAGATCATCGACGAGGCCCGACGCAAGCTGTACCGATTGTTGGCCGAAGCCTGAGATCCAAACCCCCACCGTGGGGCGGCCCGAACTTCGGGCCGCCACGTTCGCGTTCTACAGCGTGTACTTCGCTGCCGGCACGTTCAGGCTGAACACCGTTCCCTGGTCGTCGGTGCAGTCGGCGCTCCAGCCCGAGTCGTACA
Organism: Acidimicrobiaceae bacterium; assembly: GCA_031380045.1. Taxonomy (GTDB): domain Bacteria; phylum Actinomycetota; class Acidimicrobiia; order Acidimicrobiales; family Ilumatobacteraceae; genus VFMC01. Next base: position 6,482 of record JANNFQ010000207.1, on the reverse strand, counting down.
GCACCGGGTCGTCACTCGTGCCGCCCAACTCACGCACCTTGGCCACGGCGGCGTGGATGTCGTCGACAGCGAACCACAACCGGGCGCCGACATCGGCGGTCTGGTTCAGCCCGCCGGGCGGCGCAGAGATGTTCTCGACGTGGCCGTTCTCGCTCGACGTGAACTGCCAGCCGAGGACGGCGCCGAAGAATGCCTGTGCCCTGGGCAGATCGGCAACGGGCAGGGTGAAGTAGTACAGGTCGCCCCGCCCGTGATGCTTCAACTGATGTCCGACGTCGTCTGGCCCGTCAGCAGCGGCGGGTCCGGCAGCGACCGGTGTATCGGCGACCGGCGTGCCGGCACGTTCTGCATCGTCGGCGTGGACGACGGCGAAGCCCTCGGCCGCGCTCTGCTCGACGTACTGCTGGTCGGTGTAGCCGGCGATGGGTGTGCTGAGCGACCACTGGTGTCCAAACGGGTCCACCAGCGTGCCCTGGCGGAAGCCGTAGAACTGATCCTCGACTGGCCGCAGCTGCTTCGCGCCCAGCGCCAGCGCTGTGGCGAACGAGCGGTCGACATCAGGCACCGTGATGGTGAAGTTGACCGATGTGCCGCCGCGTGTGGTGGGGCCGAGCGCATCGACTTCGGGGTATTCGTCGGCCATCATCAGCCGACTGCCGCCCACGATGATCTCGGCGTGGCCGATGCGCCCGTCGTCGCCCACCATGCGGTGATGCTCGACGGCGCCGAACGCGGCGACGTAGAAGTCGATCGCCGCGGCGGCGCCGTTCACCACCAGGTAGGGCGTGATGGTGTTGGTGACCTTCAGCGGGTCAATGGCTGCTGGAGCGGTGTCGGTGTCGGTGCCAGTCTGAGCGATGGTGTCGGTCATGCGAACTCCCAGTTCGGTGTCGAGTTGTAGGCGCAGCGAATCGGCGAAGCGCCGGTCTGGTCGGATGGGTGAGGTGTCGGCGGCAAGGACGTCGAATGCGTCCTGGAACTGCGATGCGTCACTCATGACCGGCCTCCTTCGGTGGGGCAGGCGCCTCGGTACGACGCCTTGGCGCGAACGAGCAACGACTCGGTGGCGTGCACCGAACGCTCGAGTTGTGCGGCCACCTGTTCGACCGGTAGGCCGTCGAGGTAGCGCAGTGTGAGCGCGGCGCGGTGATGCGGTGGTAGTTGCGACAGCACACCGTGCACGTGCAGCGCGTCGATGGGATCGTTGTTGTCGACCGCTTCCGTGGTGCCCTCGTACAGGTCGTCCAGTGCTGCTCGTTGACGACCCTCGCGTCGCCAATGATCGATCAGCTTGTGGCGTGCGGTGCCGATCAACCATGGAATCGACACGTCTGCCGTGCCTGTCCGAGTGGCGCGAACTGCGGCCAAGAACGTCTCGGCAGTCAGGTCCTCGGCGGTCGCTGCGTTGGGGCACCGGCGGACCAGATAGCCGTACACGTCGCCCAGGCTGCTCTCGTACAACTCCAAGAACGACGCCCTGACGGCGTCATCGGGGTCGCTCAAGGCCATCGCACTCACCCCCTGTCGTCGTTCGGCGCAACCGTTCTCCGTCGCGAGCCTCCCAGAAAATGCGATCTGCCGATTCGAGCCCTTGTCGATCGAACAACTGTTCGATACTGTCGAGGGTCCTATGGGTTTCAACAATCCCGACATGCCGTGGAACCAGGTCGAGGCACTGCTGTCGGGCCGGCAGCGCGATGGTCGCGCCCCGGGTTCACCGTCGTGGAACGCCGGCGGCGACGGTCCTGCGTGGAGTCGTAAAAGGCAGCCTTACCAGCCGCTGCAACCCGACGGCACCCGGCCGCTCATGCGTCCCGACCTGCCGCAGGTGCCGTATGCCGAGCTGCACTGTCACTCCAACTTCTCGTTTCTCGACGGTGCATCGCATCCCGAGCAACTGGCCGAAGAGGCCGATCGGTTGGGGCTGGAAGCGTTGGCGCTGACCGATCATGACGGTCTGTACGGCGTCGTGCGCTTTGCCGAAGCGGCCCGCACCGTGGGTCTGCCCACGGTGTTCGGCGCCGAGATCACGCTGGGCGCCAGCACTCTGGCAGCGGCAGCGTCATCGGGTGCAGGCGGTCGAGTTGCCAGAAGCGAACGCGACACCGTTCGCCAGCAGAAAGTGGCCAGCGACGACGAACGCCATGCCCCCGATCCGCACGGCCAGCACCTGTTGGTCATCGCCGACGGGCCCGACGGGTACGGGCGGTTGTCGCGGGCACTCAGCCTGGGGCACTTGGCCGGCGAGAAGGGTTCGCCACAGTTCACCCTGCCCGATCTGGCCGATACCGGCGCCGGTCACTGGTGGGTCCTGACCGGATGTCGCAAGGGGGCAGTGCCCGCCGCGCTCGTGCAGCACGGGCCGGCAGCAGCAGCACGCGAGTTGCAACGATTGATCGAGGCATTCGGGCGCGACCGGGTGGTGGTCGAGCTGTGGGATCACGGCGACCCGCTCGATTCGGCCCGCAACGATGCGCTGGCCGAGTTGGCCGGCCGCCACGACCTGACGTGTGTCGCCACCAACAACGTGCACTACGCGGTGCCGGCACAGCGACAACTGGCAACCGCCATCGCCGCGGTGCGGGCCAGGCGCAGTCTGGACGAGTTGGACCCATGGCTGCCGGCAACGTCGGGCGCGCACCTGCGCAGTGGCGCCGAACAGGCGCGCCGGTTCATGCGCTATCCGGGTGTGGTTCAGGCTGCAGCCGACATCGGCCGCGCCGCGGCATTCGACCTGTCGTTGGTGGCGCCCACCCTTCCGCCGTACCCATGCCCGCCGGGGCCATCTGGCGAACCGCTCGCCGAGATGCAGTACTTGCGCCAGATCGTGCAGGCCGGCGGTCGGTTTCGCTATGGAGAGCGGCCGGGGGCGTACGAAGACCTGTCCGAACGGGCGCGGGCATGGCGCACCATCGATCACGAGCTCGAAGTCATCGAGGGGCTGGGTTTCGCCGGCTACTTCTTGGTGGTCTGGGACATCGTCGAGTTCTGCAATCGCGCCGACATCTACTGCCAGGGTCGGGGCAGCGCGGCCAACAGCGCGGTCTGCTACGCGCTGGGTGTCACCAAGGCCGATGCGGTGTCGTTGGGCCTGCTGTTCGAACGTTTCCTGTCGCCCGAACGCGATGGCCCGCCCGACATCGACCTCGACATCGAGAGCGATCGCCGTGAAGAGGTCATCCAGTACGTGTACCAGCGCTATGGCCGCCACCACACCGCGCAGGTCGCCAACGTGATCACCTACCGGTCGCGTTCGGCGGTGCGCGACATGGCGCGTGCACTGGGTTTCGCCGCTGGTCAGCAAGACGCGTGGAGCAAGCAGATGGATGCGTGGGGCAACATCGACGCCACCGTCAAACAGGGCGATCACGACATCCCGGCGTCGGTCATCGACCTGGCGTTGCAGATCGAAGATGCGCCGAGGCATCTGGGCATCCACTCGGGTGGCATGGTCATCTGCGATCGTCCGGTCATCGAGGTGTGTCCGGTGGAATGGGCGCGCATGGACCAGCGCAGCGTGCTGCAGTGGGACAAGGACGACTGCGCCGCGGCGGGTCTGGTGAAGTTCGATCTGCTGGGCCTGGGCATGTTGTCGGCGCTGCACTACGCGGTCGATCTCATCCACGAGCATCGCGGCTACCACATCGATCTGGCCACAATTCCGCAAGAGGACGACGTGTACGCGATGTTGTGCCGCGCCGACACGGTGGGTGTGTTCCAGATCGAGAGCCGGGCCCAGATGGCCACGTTGCCGCGGCTGAAGCCGCGCCGTTTCTACGATCTGGTGGTCGAGGTCGCGCTCATCCGTCCCGGCCCCATCCAGGGTGGCTCGGTGCATCCGTACATCCGCCGCCGCAACGGTCAAGAGCCCATCACGTACCTGCATCCGTTGCTCGAGAACAGCCTTGGCAAGACGTTGGGCGTGCCGCTGTTCCAAGAGCAGCTCATGCAGATGGCCATCGACGTGGCCGGCTTCACACCCAGCGAGGCCGACCAATTGCGCCAGGCGATGGGCTCCAAACGCAGCAAGAAGCGCATGCAGCAACTGAAGGCGCGTCTGTACGACGGCATGGCCGAACGGGGCATCACCGGTCAGGTCGCCGACGAGATCTTCATGAAGATGGCTGCCTTCGCGAACTACGGCTTTCCCGAGTCGCACTCGGTCAGCTTCTCGTACCTGGTGTACTCGTCGTCGTGGATCAAGTTCCACGAACCGGCGGCGTTCTGCGCGGCGTTGCTGAACGCGCAACCCATGGGTTTCTGGAGCCCGCACTCTTTGGTGCAGGACGCGCAGCGCCATGGCGTGGTGGTGCGCCCGCCCGACCTGAACGCGTCGCTGGCCAAGGCCACGCTGGAACCGTGGGCAGAATCGGTGGGTGGCGTGGCAGTGCGGTTGGGCGTCGGTTCCACGCGTGGATTGGGCACCGATCTGGCCGACCAGATCCAAGCCGGCCGGCCGTACGCGTCCATCGAAGATCTGGTTCGCCGTGTGCCGCAACTCAGCCAGGTGCAGCTCGAGGCGATGGCCACAGCGGGTGTGTTCACCGAGTGTTTCGGCACCGAACGACGCACGGCGTTGTGGTCGGTGGGTGCAGCGGTGCAGTCGCGCCCCGATCGGCTGGAAGGTGTGGTCACGGGCGCGGTCTCGCCCACGTTGCCAGGCATGGATGCCATGGAGATCACGGTGGCCGACCTGTGGTCCACCGGAGTGTCGGCCAACGGTCATCCCACGCTGTTCCTGCGCGATCAGCTCGCTCGCCAAGGGGTGGTGACCGCGGTGGGCCTGCACACGGTCGAACCGCGCGCGCGGGTGTTGGTGGCCGGCATCGTCACGCATCGCCAGCGGCCGATGACGGCGCAGGGCACCACGTTCATGAACCTCGAGGACGAGACCGGCCTGATGAACATCGTCATCTCGAAGGGGTGCTGGGCGCGGCACCGCATCATCGCCCGTGAATCGCCGGCGCTGCTGATCCGTGGCCGTCTGGAACGAGCCGAGGGGGTCATCAACGTGGTCGCCGAACAACTGATCCCTCTGCCCGTGCCGGCCAGCGCAGCCAGCCGCGACTTCCACTGACTGCCGCCGACGCCCAAATTCGCGTTTGTGTCAAAGGTGCAATCCGCTGACCTGGTGCGGTGAGTCCGAACGTTTGTGTCAAACCGGAGGACTGGGTCACGACGCTACGGTGGCCAGGTGGTTCGTCCGTTCAGGTTCGCACTCCAGGCCCTCACCCTCGACGATCACGATGCGCTCGTGGTGGCGGCCCGTCAGGCCGAGGCGTTGGGGTACGACGAGCTGTACTCGTTCGACCACATCGGCACGGTCGATCCGTTCGTGCCGTTGGTGGTGGCCGCCGAAGCCACCACTCGGCTGCGTGTCGGCCCGCTGGTGCTGAACAACGAGTTCCACCATCCGGCCATGCTGGCGCGCACGGCCGCCACTGTTGACCGGTTGTCGGGCGGACGTCTGGTGCTGGGCATGGGCACCGGATACATGCAGTCAGAGCACGACGCCATCGGCATGCTGCTGCGACCACCGCCGGCGCGTGTCGATCGGTTCGACGAGTCGGTGCAGGTGCTGCGGGCGTTGCTGGACCATGGCAGCGCCACCTTCGACGGGCAGCACCATCACATCGCCCTCGACGACCTGGGTGTGCGGCCGGTTCAGGCTCGCGTGCCGTTTCTGATCGGTGGGTTCGGCCGGCGGGTGGTGGGCATCGCTGCTCAACACGCCGACATCTTCCAGTTCACCGGGCTGACGCACGGCGAAGGTGGAGTACCGAGCGGGGGTGGATTTGCGATCGCCGACGTGGAACAGCGACATCGCTGGCTGACCGACGCTGCGGGTGATCGCGGACCACAGATCGAACGATCGATCCTGGTCCAGGCGACACACGTGGGCGATGGTGCCGATCAGCAACTCGACGAGTTGGCGGCACGGTTCCACATGGATCGCCAGGTGTTGGAACAGACGCCGTTCGTGCTAGTCGGCTCGGTCGACCAGATCGTCGACAAGCTGCAGCGCCTACGCGAGCTGATCGAGGTCAGCCATGTGGTCGTGCGCGATGCCGAGGGCTGCGCGCCGTTGGTCGATGCCCTGGCCGGTCGCTGAACGCACAGCGAGGTCTTCAGCTGGTCACGTCGGGAGCGACGTCGCTCGGCACTCGAACGTGGCTGATGTCATCGACGATTCCGGCGCGCAACTGAACCAGCGCGACTGCGCAACTCGGTTGGCGACGTCGTTGCATCGCCGAGCCGGGATTCAGGTGATGTTGGATGCGACCGCCCTCCAGCACGTGCGTCTGGTGCCACGGGATGTGCGAGTGACCGAACACGACGACGTCGGCCGTGGGGAACCACCGACCAAGTCGAGCGGCGCGCCCGGTCGACGGTCCACTGTCGTGCACCATGGCTACCCGGCATCCACCCAGCTCCAGCACCAGCCGTTCGGGCAGCGACAACCCATGATCGTTGTTGCCCAG
>JANNFQ010000205.1:0-8086 GCA_031380045.1 Acidimicrobiaceae bacterium | reverse complement strand
CACTGATCGCATCGCGGTCACCTGACCCGCCGACAACACACCCGACACCGCCGCGGCAGCGACATCATCGAAGGTGTTCAGGAACAGGCCTTCTTTGAGGAGTCGTCGGGCGTCACGGTGTGAGAGGCGGGCGTGTTGTTTCAGCCAGCCGCCCATCGTCACCGCACCGTCTGCTGCCCACAGCCCTGACACGTTCAACTGGGCTGCGGCCAACGCGACTTTGGCGCCGAATCGTTCGAGGTGACCGAGACTGGCGACGAGGTCGTCGAAGGACACGATTTCTTCGAGGCATTCTTCCGTCGACATCCCCCAATCGTACACGTGTTCGTCATCCTGAACAACCAGCAAACCCATATAGTTCAAGGGTTTCGTGTCCACGCTGACCACGAACGACCGTCGCCGAGACCATCGCCCGATCACAACCCGCCCACCGTCTACGAGGCCCTCTCAAAGTGCACCGTCGACTTCGAATGGCCGCAAACCCCGGACAGGCCGACACGACCAGCGGTCCGAATTGAGGGCAGCGCGGGAGCCGGCGTGTCGTACCCTCCCGGTCGTGACTGGCCCGCGAATCATCCACCGGAACGACGGCACTCGATTCGCTGACGCGCCGGATCGTGGCCGCATCGTGATCTCGGGCGAGCAGACCGACGGCGCCTACTCGATGATGGAGTGGACCGTTGCTTCGAGAGCCCTCACGCACGGGACTGGCACCGACGAGGGAGGGCCGATCGACTTCGGCCCACATCGTCACACGGCGATCGACGAAGTGTTCGTGGTGCAACGCGGCACCATCGAGTTCCTCCTGGGCGATGTCATCACCACGTTGACCGTCGGCGACACCGTGCGAGTTCCGGCGGGCGAGCGCCACGGATACGTCAACATGTCGGGTGCCGATGTCGAACTGCTCGTCTGGTTCTCGCCGGGCGGTTTCGAGCAATTGTTCCTCGCGTACCGGACCGACCACGCCACCTCCGCCGGCCCAGGTTTCATCGCCGACGCTGAACGCCGTTTCGGTACGACGTTCGAAGTCGCCGCAAGCTGAGCTTCAGCAACGTGAGCTTCAGCGGCCGGCTTGACGGGCCCGGGCTGTGCCGACCAGCACGTCGCCCCACACTGCCAGCCATGCGGCGAGCTGATCGTCCAACGTGTCGAGCTGATCGTCCTGCACGAACAACCCACGCGTCGGACACGAGGCCCCGATCTCGATCAGCACGGGTCGCAACTGTTGCTCGACGGCCAGTGTGTGCGCCGCTCCCCCACCGATCATCACGGGCACGGTCGCCATCGCCGCGAGTTCGTCGTGACCGAACTGATCGAGGAACGCCTTCAACAGTCCGGTGAACGATGCCTTGTACACGGGCGACGCAACAACGAGCACGTCGCTGGACAGCACGGCCGCCTTCGCTGCGGCGACCGCAGGGTCTCCCCAGCCGAACAGGTCCGAGCCGATGTCCGCGAGTTCGATCACGCTGAGCTCGCCGTCACTGATCCCGGCGTGCGCCAACACTGCTGCTGCCGCAGCCTTGCCCACCGTCGTCGTTCGGCCCCCCGCCTTCGGATTCCCGATGACGACTGCGGCCCTGAGCGACGACGCGGTTCCAGTCATGGGTGCCGTTGTAGCAGGCTCTGCTTCACAAGCCCACGATGGACCGCGCCGCGCGAGCCCCGCTGCGCAATGCGCCCTCCATGTAGCCGGCCCACGCGTCGGTGTGCTCGCCAGCCAGCAGCAGGCTGCCGTAGCGCTGTTGCAGGTATGGCAGGGCAGCCAACAGTTGGCCCGGGCCGAAGGTGACGTATGCCCCAAGGCTGTACGGATCGTTCGTCCAGTCGGTTGCGACACGCACGCCGACCAGACCACGTAGCCCGGAGAAGATGCGGTCGAGCTCGTCCACCACGCGATCGACGGTCTCGGGCATCGCCGCCAACGCGGCGCCGTCGTGTGAGGACAACAGCACTGTCAACACGCCCGCATCACCCGGCTGATCGTCGGTGGTCTCCCACACCTCGCCCCACGCTCGCTCGGTGCGCACCGAGCCGTCGCACCCTTGGTCGTGCCACACGCGCCGCGCCACCTGGATGCTGATCTTGCCGCCGACCCCGTATCCCGCCGAGCTGAGCGACGGTGGGATGTCAGACCACAGCCGAGCCAACGCCGGCAACGGAACGGCGGCGACGATGTGGTCGGCGGTCATCCGCTGACCCGAGCGCAATGTGACGGCGCCATCGGTCGGCTCGAGCCACGCAACCGGAGTGTCCAGGCGAATGCGATCGCCCAGCGGCCTGGCCAATCCGGTTGCCAACTGATCGTTGCCGCCGACGATTCGGTGCCCTTCGAAGCCCTCGCCCGACCGTCGATGCAACGCAGTCATCCAGCCCGCCATCAGCTGCGAGACCTCGTCGGGGCCCAACATGTACTCGGTGCGCACATCGCGACCGATCACCACACGCGCCATCACGCTGAGCCCCAACGAGTCCACCAGCGCAGACAAGGGTGCGGCATCCAGAGCGGCAGCATCCGCCCCGGACGACGGATCGTCCGGATCGACATGCCGCCCGAGCTCGCCGAGTGCGTCGTGCCACACCGCCAGATCGGTTGCCAGGCTGTGATGCATGGAAAACGGCGTCGGACGACCGCCCACATCCAGCAGTCGGGCATCGTCATCGCGACCGCTGGGTACTCCGTTCAGCGTCAACCCCAGCTGCTCGACGAGGCCAAGCACGTGGGTGTGGGCGGTGTCGATGAACTCGGCGCCACGTTCGCACCACTGGCCATCGGCAAAGCGATGACTCCACACGCGACCGCCCACGCGCTGTCGTGCCTCCAGCACCACCACGTCTCGTCCGGCGTGCGTCAGATCAGTGGCGCAACGGAGCCCCGCCAAGCCCGCGCCGATGACGATGACATCGTGGTGCACGGCATCGTTCGGTCGGGGCGCGTCGGTGCCTGGCTGTTTCTGTGGCGGAAACGCGTCGGGGTCGCTCAGAACAGTGTCCCCTGCTCGTCACGCATGGCGGCCGGCACCCGGCGCGGCACACCGCTCCAGGGCACGTAGTTGTCCATGAACACCCACGTTCGCCGATGGATCGCCGACGGGCCGTAGCCCTGTAGCGCGGTTTTGTGAACCGGGCACGGATAGCCCTTGTTCGTGTCGAAGCTCCAGTTCGGATAGTGCTGCGATTGCTCGCGCATGATCCGATCGCGGGTCACCTTGGCCAAGATGCTGGCGGCGGCCACCGACAGGCAGTGCACGTCGGCCTTGACCCGCATCTCGACCTTGGCGACGTGCGGTGTCACGAAGTTCCACTTGCCGTCGACCACCGCGACATCGGGCGTGATCGACAGCCCTTCGATGGCTCGGTGGGCCGCCAGACGTTGCGCGGCGGCCATGCCCAACTCATCGCACTCTTCTTGACTGGCTGCTCCGACCGCCCACGTGGTGCACCACTGGGCAATGCGATCGAACAGGAACTCACGGCCTGCCTCAGTGAGCATCTTCGAGTCGCGGACGCCGTTGACCCGCTTGTCTCGCGGCAGCACGGCAGCGCCGACCATCAACGGCCCCGCCCACGCGCCACGGCCGACCTCGTCGATACCCACAACAGTGTCGTGGCCGCGGGCCCACATCTCTTTCTCGATCGATCGGGTCGGAGCGCGGCCAGCCATGCAGGTCAGCGCAACACGAGTCGACTGGGGCCGGCCTGAACGCGACCCACGTGGCACCAGCCGTCGTCGAACGACCCGATCGAAGCCGGGTCGACAGCGGCCAGCAGACCGCCCGACGTCTGCGGATCCATGCACAGCGCTTCACCGCCGGCCGACGCACTGGAATCCAAGTGCGCCGCTACATAGTCGCGATTTCGCGGATCTCCGCCGGTGCGCACACCGCGGTCGGCCGCCTGGCGAGCCCCGGGATAGGCGACGATGCCATCGGTGTCGACCACCACCTGCACGTCACCGCGCTCGGCCATTTCCCAGGCGTGCCCTGCCAGCCCGTAACCGGTCACATCGGTGACTGCGTGTACCGCGCCACCCAGTGCTTGCAGCTGCTCGGACGCAGCACGGTTCAGCCGACGCATGCCGGCGATGGCGGCCGCCTTGTCGGTCGGCGAGCCACCCGCCAGCACCAGTGCCGTGCCGATCGGCTTCGACAACATCAGGATGTCGCCCGGCCGGGCGCCGCCCTTGCGGAACACCCGATCAGGATGCACCACGCCTTGCACCGCCAGACCGAAGATGGGCTCGGGATTGCGGATGGTGTGGCCGCCGGCAATGGTGCCCCCGGCTTCGGCCACCACCGCTGCGGCCGCGTCGAAAATGGCGATGATGGCGGCACGCGGGAAGTGCTCGGGGAACGCGGCCACGTTCACCGCCACCACCACGCGGCCGCCCATCGCGAACACGTCACTACACGCGTTGGCTGCGGCGATGGCGCCGAAGTCGGACGGATGGTCGACCAGCGGTGGGAAGAAATCGGTCGTGCTGACCAAAGCGACATCGGGCGACACCTGGTAGATGGCGGCATCGTCGAACGGCGCCAGCCCGACCAGCAATGCCGGATCGACACCCGCCGGCATGTCGCGCACCATCTCGGTCAGCAGCGATGCACCCCACTTGGCCGCACATCCGCCGCACGAGGTCCATTCGGTCAGCCTCAGATCGGCGAACGGATCGCCGTCGGCTGAGCCCCCAGGTCGGGCGGCTGACCTGTCGTTGGCAGCAGTGTCGACGGACCCGGTCATCGGGCCAGCCTACGGCGCTTCAGGCCGACGACTTCGGCCGCAACACCGACTGAGTTTGGGTGGTCTTGCCCACCAGCCTGCCGTCGCTGCGACGCAGCTCGGTTTCGATGACGATCGTGGTCGACCCCGCATGCAACGGACGCGACACGGCGCGCACGGTGCCATCGCGAACAGCTCCCAAGAAGTTGGTCTTCGACTCGATGGTCGACGTGCCCACGGCACCCTCTGGCAGGTTGACCGCCGCACACGCTGCACCACACGAATCGGCCAACGCCATCAGCACGCCACCGTGCAAGATGCCGCCCGTGGTGCACAGCGACTCGGCCCAGTCCAGCTCCATCTCGACCAGATCGGGCTGCCAGGTGACGCCGCGCACTCCCAGTTGGGCGCACAGCGGCATGGCCTGATGGATGGATGCGGTGAGGTCCATCGCCGAAACCTACCGGGCCCGAATTCACCGGACCGGCGATCGACCGACGGATAGGGTCGTCCGCGTGATCTCGATCGGGCCCTATCGATTCACCGAGCATGATGCCCGACGCACTCTCGAGAACCTCGAACCGCTGTGGCCGCAGTTCTCGCTGGCCCGAGACGGCGCACAACAACCGCTCGCTCAGCTGGGCACCGTTGTCTGCGATGTCATCGCGTTTGCACTCCCCTGCAGGTCGAACGCCCGTTGGCTTCTCGGTGGCGACTTCATGTCGATGCACCACGACCGCGGTCCGGTCAGTCGTGTCTACGCCGCCGTGATGCAGCCCGGTCGCATCGCTACCGGCGCCGCCGCGATACTCGAACCGTGAGTCCTTCAGAACGCTTCCGAGCCGTGGCATTCAGTGGCAGCCTGCGGATCGGCTCGACCAACACTGCGCTCGTCCATCTGGCTGCCCGGGTGGCTCCTGCCAACCTCGATGTCGAGATCGTCGACTGGATCGACCAGTTGCCGTACTACAACCCCGACCTGGAATCGGATCTGCCCGAGGTGGTGCGTCGGTGGCGGCAGATGATCACCGCAGCGGACGCCGTCATCATCGGTCTACCCGAGTACAACTTCGGCGCCAGCGCCGTCGCGAAGAACGCGATCGATTGGCTGACGCGGCCGATCCCCGACTACGCGTTGAGGGGCAAGGTCATCGCCATGCTGACCTCCGCGGGCAAGGGCGGCGGCGCTCAGGCGCAACTGTCGCTCGGATCCATCCTGGGACTGCTGGGCAACGAGGTGGTCGACGCACCCGTCGTGCAGATCGCCCGCGGCGTCACACGCATTCCCGCCGAGGGCGACATCGACGATGCCGAGATCGTCGACCTGGTCACGCAACGCATGGCTCGGGTCGTTCACGCCATCGGAGGAATCGCAGCCGCGACATCTGAGTGACGGCCGGAGCCAGTGGGTTCAGCGGAGCAGTGGGTTCAGCGGGTGGCCGTCAGAACACTTCGGCTGGCACCGGGCGGCGACGGTCGCCCAGGCTGGGATCCCACCCGGTGATCACCTGTGCGCCGGCTGTCGGGCGCACCCACACCGGGTCACCGACCATCAGTGACAGCGCTTGGAAGTGGGTACGGGTCATGGTGACCTGCACCGCTTCGTCGCCGACGCTCACATCGACACGCACTTCGAACCCCACCCGGGTGATGCGCACGATCGAGCCGACCAATGCACCCGAGTCGCCGGTAGGCCCCGGATCGGACCTGTGCAGCTCGAGATCATGGGGGCGTACCAGCTGGCCACTGAGCTGTGTGACCGGCCCCAGAAAGCTCATCACGAAGTCGTTGGCCGGCTCGTCGTACAGCTGGTCGGGTGTACCGATCTGCTCGATGCGACCCTCGTTGATGACGACGATCTCGTCGGCGACTTCCAACGCCTCTTCCTGGTCGTGGGTGACCAGCACGGTGGTGACGTGGACCTCGTCGTGCAGGCGCCTCAACCACTCGCGCAGCTCTTTGCGCACCTTCGCGTCAAGCGCCCCGAACGGTTCGTCGAGCAACAGCACGGTCGGCTCGACTGCCAGAGCTCTCGCAAGAGCCATGCGTTGCCGTTGGCCGCCCGATAGCTGGGAAGGAACGCGATCGGCGAACTGGCTGAGGTGCACCAACGCCAGCAACTCAGCCACGCGCTCTCTGATCTCGGCCTTCGGGCGCTTGCGAATCTCGAGACCGAACGCCACGTTGCGCGCCACGGACATGTGCTTGAACGCTGCGTAGTGCTGGAACACGAAGCCGACGTTGCGCTTCTGCGGCGACAGGTATGTGGCGTCTGCTCCCTCGATCTCGATGACACCCGAATCGGCGAACTCCAGCCCGGCGATGATGCGCAGCAACGTGGACTTCCCACCACCGCTGGGGCCGAGCAACGCAGTCAGCTGGCCGTTGGGAATGCTGACCGACACGTTGTCGAGAGCGACGAAGTCGCCGAACTTCTTGTTGACTCCACGAACCTCGATACTCACTTGTTCCCCTTCGGGCGGATGATTGACACGATGATGATGCAGGCAATGGCGATGAACGCCAGGATGAACGACGTTGCGTAGGCAGTGTCCTGCTGGAAGTCCTGATAGGTCTGCTCGACCACCAACGTGGCGGTCTGCGTGCGTCCGGCGATGTTGCCGGCCACGATCTTCACGGCGCCGAACTCACCCAACGAGCGAGCCAGGCTGAGCACCACTCCGTACACCACTGCCCACTTGATGGAGGGCAGCGTGATGCGCCAAAAGGTCTGGGCGGAGTTGGCGCCCAAACTACGGGCGGCCATCTCCTGGTCGGTGCCGATCTCTTCGAGTACCGGCACGAGTTCGCGAATCATCAGCGGCATCGACACGAACACCGTGGCCATGATGATGCCGGGATTGGCGAACAGGATCTTGACGCCGTGGTCCTCCAGCGTGGTTCCGAACCATCCGTCGCGACCGTTGTACGTCAACACCAGTGCCAAGCCGACCACGACGGGCGATACCGCGAGCGGCAGGTCGATCAGTGCGCTGAGGGCACGACGCCCTGGGAACCGACGACGCACCAGCAGCAGCGACATGCCGACGCCGAACACCAGGTTGATCAGCACAGCGATCACCGACACGTAGACCGTCAGCTTCAACGCGCTGATGACCAACGGATCGTCGAGCGCCTCGCGCATCGAGCTCCAACCGTCGCTGAACGTGTTCTTGGCCACCAACGACACCGGCCACGCGACGAGCATGAACACGTAGGCGATGGCGATGAATCGGAACAGGTACCGCGTGAGACGGTTCGAGTCGCGACGGTGGCCGCGGCCGGCCTTCGGAGCTACGGCAACGAGCTTGTCCGCAGGCGCTGCTGCTGGATCGAGCAATGCATCAACCACGGCGAGCGACCC
>JANNFQ010000188.1:0-4453 GCA_031380045.1 Acidimicrobiaceae bacterium | reverse complement strand
GTCCTTCTCAGGTCCTTCCTCCAAACGAACAGGGCGAACCTGAACGTACCTAGAAGGACACATAAGACCAGCTCAGAGGCACTATGACCGAATCACCGCTGATCGCGAAACCCCTGCTAGACGTTGAAGCGGAACTCGGTGACGTCGCCGTCGACGAACTCGTAGTCCTTGCCTTCGACGCGTAGCTTGCCCACTTCTTTGGCCTTGTGCCAGCTGCCCAACTCCAGCAGCTCGTCCCAATGGATCACCTCGGCGCGAATGAAGCCGCGCTGGATGTCGCTGTGGATTCGACCCGCACACTCGGGCGCCTTGGCGCCAGCGCGGAACGTCCAGGCGCGCGTCTCTTTGTCGCCGGTGGTCAGGAACGTGCGCAGACCCAGCAGGTGATACGCCGAGCGCACCATGCGGAACAGAGCGCCCTCGCCCAAGCCGAAGCCTTCGAGCATCTCGGCTCGTTCGACGGGGTCGACGATGGTGGCGGCCTCGGCTTCCAACTGCACGCACATGCCGATCACTTCCACGTTGTCGCCCGCCGACGTGAACTCGTCGCGCACTCGCTGTTCGACCGCAGGGATCTGGTCGAGCTCGTTCTCGCCCACGTTCACCACCGCCAGCACCTGACGGTTGGTCAGCAGGAAGTGGGGGGCCAACTGCTCGCGCATGTCGGCCTTCAGCCCGGCCCGATACAACGGGATGCCGTCGCTCAGCGACTTGTACGCGGCCTCCAGCGCTTCCAGCTCGTCGCCCAACGTCTTGTCCAGCTTCGACTGACGCTGCGCCTGGTTGAACCGCTTCTCGACCGTCTCGAGGTCGGCCAGTGCCAGCTCGATCTCGACGATTCGCAGGTGCTCGATGGGGTCATCGGGGCCGGTGACGTCGCCGTCCTCGAAGGCCCGCAGGACGAACACGATCGCGTCGACCTCGCGAATGTTGGCCAAGAACTTGTTGCCAAGACCCTCGCCCTTGCTGGCGCCCTCGACCAGCCCGCCGATGTCGACCACCTGCACCGACGCATGCACGATGTTCTTCGACTTGCTCATCACCGACAGGCGATCGACGCGCTCGTCGGGCACCTTGGCGACCCCGATGTTGGGATCCTTGGTGGCGAACGGATACGGAGCCGCGAGCGCCCCGCCACCGGTGAGGGCGTTGTACAGCGAGCTCTTGCCCGCATTGGGGAGACCGACCAGGCCGAAGCGTTCCATGAAGCCCGCAGGCTACCGGCCAGGTGTCGCGCGATCGGAGGCCGTCGCTGGATCACCGTTCTAGGATCGACGTCATGACACCGGTGGCTGCGTTCGAACGGGTGATGCACTGTCTCGATCGAGCGGCCGCATCGGGTTTCAAGGTGAAGGCGTTCGCCGGCGCGCTCGAGACCATCCGCGCGATCCCCGACGACGAGCTACGGCGCCGCGCCGACAACGGCACCTTGAAAGATCTGCCCGGCATCGGTGATGCATCCGAGCGGCTGATCACCGAAGCGCTCACCACAGAAGCTCCGCCCTACCTCGACAAGATCGAGGCCGAGACGCAGATCGAGATCTCGCCTGAAGCGCAGGTGTACCTGGACGCGCTGAAGGGTGACTGCCACATGCACAGCCGATGGAGCGACGGCGGGGCCACCATCGAGGCCATGGCCAGAACTGGTAAGGCGCTCGGTCGCGAGTACATGGTGCTGACTGATCACTCGCCGCGTCTGACCATTGCCCACGGCTTGAATCGCGAGCGTCTGCTGGATCAGTTGCGCGACATCGAGGTGCTGAACGCACAGCTGGCGCCGTTCCGCATCTTGACTGGGATGGAGGTCGACATTCTGGAGGATGGCCTGCTCGACCTCGACGACGATCTGCTGGAGCGGTTGGATGTGGTGGTTGCCAGCGTGCACTCGAAGCTGAAGATGGATCGTGGCTTCATGACGCAACGCATGGTGCGCGCGGTGGCATCACCACACGTCGACATCCTCGGTCATTGCACCGGCCGACTGATCGACAAACGGCCACAGTCGACCTTCGACCCCGACTACGTGTTCGCCGCATGCGCGCAGTTCCACACCGCGGTCGAGATCAACAGCCGCGTCGAGCGTCTGGATCCCCCGCCCGAGTTGATGGCGGTCGCGTTGGAGCACGGCTGTTCGTTCTCGATCGACTCCGATGCCCATGCCACCGGCCAGCAGGAGTGGTTGGCGCACGGCTGTCAGCTCGCCGCGAACGGCGAAGTGCCGCTGGACCGCGTCATCAACACGCAGTCAGCCGACGATCTGATCGCTTGGACTCGCGCCGCAGCGTAAGGAAGCGGTGGGGGAGTGACAGCTGACCTCGGCCGATAGGATCGCTGCCCATGTCGAAGAAGACCAAGAAGCGCAAGGCGAAGCTTCGCCGCAGCAAGGCCAATCACGGCAAGCGTCCGAACATGGGGCGTGGCTGACACCTCCGGTTCAACTCCTCCGCCCACCCGGCGTGAGGATGTCGTCGACGCCCTTCACGGCGTCGAACTGACCGACCCCTACAGGTGGCTCGAGGCGGGCGAGGCTCCCGAAGTGGCCCAGTGGGTAGCGGCGCAGAACCAGCACACCAGACAGACGCTCGATGCCCGTTCCGACAGGGAACGGTGGCACGGGCGCCTTTCCGCGCTCGTGGCACTGCCCACTGTGATCGGCTGCAAGGTGCGCGGCGATTCGCTGTTCGTGTTGGAACGTGGTCGTGGGGCCGACCAGTTCGCCCTGTTCCTACGGTCTGCGGCCGACGCCCAGGTGCCGGCGCGCTTGCTGCTCGATCCGGCGACCCATGCGGCCGACGGTGCGATGGCGATCGACTGGTTCGAGCCGTCGGACGATGGCTCGATGGTGGCCGTCGGGCTGAGCGAGGGCGGCACCGAAGACAGCGTGCTGCACGTGCTCCGTGTCTCCACCGGCCAGATGGACGATGTGCGCATCGCTCACACGCGAGCCGCCTCGGTGGCATGGCTGCCCGATGGCACCGGCTTCTGGTATGCGCGCTATCCGGTGGACGATCAGTACCACCGCCACATTCGCTTCCATCGGCTGGGTACACAGCCGGGCGACGATCCGATCGTCTTCGACCGCCTGCCCATCGACGAGGCCTGGCCCGACGTCAGCGTGTCGCCCGATGGTAAGTACCTGCTGGTCGAGATGCAGGTTGGGTGGAGCCGCACCGACGCGTTTCTGCTCGATGTCGCGAGTGGTGAATGGTCGACTGTCGTCGAGGGGGTAGATGCTCAATCGACGTTCATGTTCGCCGGCGATCGTCTGATCGGGCTGACGACGCTGGATGCTCCGAACGGACGAGTGATCAGCGCAGCGTTGGACGCGCCAAGGGTCGGCGAGTGGCGAACCATCGTCGGCCATCGCAGTGATGTGGTGCTGGGCCGGCCGGCCGTGGCAGGTGAGCACATGTTGTTGATCACCAGTCGTGCTGCCGTCGATTCGCTGGAACGTCGCGCGTTGGACGGCACTCTGATCGAGACGCTCGCCGACCTGGGCGTCGTCGCCGTGCAACAGATGGCGGGCGATGCCGACACCGGTCGCACGTTCATCGTCGTGTCGTCGTTCGATGCGCCGACGTCCATCTGGCGAGACGACCACGGGCTGACGCGCTGGTGCCCCGACGCTCCCAGCCACGCCGAGCTGGCGCCACTGTCGGTCATGCAATTGAACTATCCGTCACTCGATGGCACCGAGATCGGACTGTTCGTCATCCATCGCGCCGACGTCACGCCATCGCCTCACACGCCACTGATCCTGAACGGGTACGGCGGATTCGCGATCAGCGAATCGCCGGCCTGGGTGCCGAACCTGGCGGCGTGGTGTGCTGAGGGTGGCGTGTGGGCCATCGCCGGTTTGCGAGGTGGTTACGAGCACGGCGAATCCTGGCATCAGGCCGGGCGGCGGGCCAACAAGCAAAACGTCTTCGACGACTTCCACGCTGCCGGCGACTGGATGATCGCCAACGGGATGGCGTCGTCTGACCGGCTGGGGCTGGTCGGTGGGTCGAACGGCGGCCTGTTGGTCGGCGCCGCACTGACGCAGCGGCCCGATCTGGCGCGGGCCGTGTGGTGCGCCGTGCCCCTGCTCGACATGGTGCGCTTCCCGCAGTTCCTCATCGCCCGGTTGTGGACCGACGAGTACGGCGACCCCGATGTCGCCGAAGAGTTCGAGTGGCTGCATGCGTACTCGCCGTACCACCACGTGCATCAGGGCGACCGATACCCGGGCGTGCTGTTCACCACGGCCGAGGGCGACACGCGGGTTGATCCACTGCATGCCCGCAAGATGGCGGCGCTGTTGCAGCACGCAGCGGCCGACCAGCACGAGCGGCCGGTGATGCTGGTGCAAGCAGGTCGTGCGGGTCATGGTGTGGGCAAGCCGGCGTCGATGCGGGTGGCCGAGGGAGTGGACGTGCTGTCGTTCCTCTCGTGGCAGTTGGGCCTCGATCCC
>JANNFQ010000142.1:0-1875 GCA_031380045.1 Acidimicrobiaceae bacterium | reverse complement strand
ACCGCCTGACGGCCGCCGACATCGAGACCGTGCGCGCGCTGGGCCTGCGCACCGTCGTCGACCTGCGTTCGAATGCCGAGATCGAAAAGTGGGGCACGTTTCCGCGCCAGGCCATCGAGGTGAACTTCACACATCACCCGGTCATCGACCAGACATGGGAGCTCGACAGCCAGGCCGATCGCACCGACCACGAGTTCCTGGTGTGGGCGTACCAGCAGATGCTGCAGGTCGGCTGGCAGCGATTCGCCACGGCCATCGAAGAGCTGGCGCAGCCCGGTGCCTTGCCGGCGGTTTTTCACTGTGCAGCCGGAAAAGACCGCACCGGTCTGCTGGCGGCGATGGTGCTCGAGTCGTTGGGCGTGCCGCGTACCGTGGTCCTGGCCGACTACGAATTGACCGTCGAGGGCATCGTGCGGATGCGTTCGTGGGTCGAACTGAACCACCCCGAGATGGCAGTCAGGATGGCCGAAACACCGTCGGCATTCCTGATGGCGCTGCCGGCCGCGTTGGGCGAGGTGCTCGACGGCCTGGCCCAGCAGCATGGCACCATCGATGCTTACGTCAGGTCCATCGGTGTCAGCGCGGCCGCGCTGCAGTCGCTGGCCGACCAGTTGCTGGTCAACCCCTGATCCGAACTGCGGCTGCCAATTGGGCGGCGCTGTACGCTCGGCCCGATGACCGGCACCATTGCGCTTCAGGGCGGCGGCCCATTCACGGCCAACGACGATCTGGATCGTCAGCTGCTGGCCGACGTGGGCGCAACCAAGATCGTCATGCTGCCAACGGCCGATGCGTTCGAGCATCCCGAGCGGCTGGTTGCATCGGCAATGACCTGGGGCGAGCGGCTGGACATCGAGGTCGAAGCGCTGATGGTGCTGAACCGCAGCGATGCCCTCGACAAAGGAGCCGCCAAGGTCGTGCGATCGGCAACGGCGGTGTTCCTGGTGGGTGATCAGCCGCTGCACCTGCGGTCTGTGTTGAAGGACACCCCCACGTGGCAGGCCATCGCCCATGTGGTCGACCACGGCGGGCTGGTCGTCGCGGTCGGCGGCAGTGCCTCGGCCATGTGCGACCCCATGGTCGATCCGCGAGGCGGGGCCTTCACACTGGGCCTGGGCTTGGTGGATGGCATGGCGTTCGTCAGCGAGGCCGAGACGTGGTCGCTCGAGCGCTTGCATCGCACGTTGAAGTTGGCCAACACGCCGGTGGTGTGCTCGCCGACCGGTTCGGCCATGGTGCGCCACGACGGCGCGTGGCGGCACGTCGGCCAGACCGAAGTGCACGGCGACCTCTGACGCAATGGGGCTCAGTCTGTGCATGGCCGCTGTCATCGCGGCCATTGGATTCGGGCTGACCGCGTGGATGGCCGATCGCCTTCGGTTCGAAGAGCGGGTAGCCGCCGGCGTGGTGGTGGGCGTGATGGCCGTGTCGGTCACCTCGTTCGTCGTCTTCGAGTTGATCGGCATGGGTCGCGACACGGTCGCCCTCGGTGTGGCCGTGCCCGGGGTTGCCGCGGTCGAGGGCATCCGGCGCCATCGTTCCAGGCTTCGGCGAGAGGTGTCCGCCGCATGGTCGAGACTGCGCTTGCCATGGGCTCGAGGCACCAGCCTGCGACCGTTCGCTGCGCTGACCGCTGCTTCACTGGCCGTCAGCACGCGCATCCTGTCGTTGGCGTACCAGACCACACCACGCGGTATCAGCGTGGGCAGCCTGGCCGTGTGGGGCGACTGGTCGGCACACCTGACCTACGCCGGATCGTTCGCCTACGGCGACAACCGCGGGCTGGATCTGCCGACAGCGACGGGCGCCGGGTTCCGCTACCACTTCCTGGCCGACTTCTTCGGTGCGCTGTTCACCGTGACCGGCGCAACCCTG
>JANNFQ010000077.1:0-9436 GCA_031380045.1 Acidimicrobiaceae bacterium | reverse complement strand
ATGGGCACCTCCGCGCCACGAATCGGTACTGTCGGCCACACCCGTCACATCGGTGTTGTTGCGCCCCGACGAGGGACTGGTGCTCGTGCATGGTGAGCCGCCCATGGCGACCACCTTCATCGGGGTCACCGCAGTCGACATGCGCGCTGACTCGGTTTTGATCCTGAACAACCGGGGCAGTTCCATGCGGTTGACACAATCCGACGCTCGTCCCTTGGGGTGGATCGTGCCGCGATCGTTACGCTGGCACCTGCGTCCGATTCCCTTGGTGACGGTGTGGACGCTGTTGTTCGACGGCTTGGGACAGGCACTGCGCGTGGGCGCCGACCGCGGTGTGCCTGTGCACATCGATGGTCGATCGATGATGGGTCCAGCGCCCAGGATCACAGAATTTCACAAGCCCTGAGCTGCTGCGACGCGAGAGAAGTGGTCGAGGTGCTTGCCGTGCGGCCCTCATGCCTGAACAGTCAGAGTCGTGCCAGGCGACAACAACATCAACGAGGTCCGTGAGACCCTGAGTCGCATCTATGGCGCGGTGGCAGCCGTTGTGCGCGACGACCGACTGGGTTCGGATCTGCTGCTGACCGACTTGCATGATTCGTTCGACGACTTCTCGGAGCTGCTCGCGGCGATGTCGTTCGCAACGCTCGATCGGCTGGACGCTGCGCTGGCAACCGGCGTCCAACTGTCGCCTCGCGAGAGTCGGGCGATGGCCCAGTACTTGCTGACCGAAGCGCATCGATATGCGATGAGCGATGCGATCCCGGTGCAAGCCGCCGCACGTCGCCTGGACGCCGTCCGCCGGCACGACCACGAACAAGTGGTGGCCGAGATCGAGCACTCACGCTCGATCGCCAGTGACACCGAACTGCTGTGGGGCGCTACGGCGTTGCTGACGGCGACCGTCAGCATGTGGGCTCAGCGCTCGGGCCAGTCGCCGCGTCGCGCTGCTGCCGACCTGTGCCTGGCCGTGTCGGTCGCGCCGGCTTGCTGACGATCTGAGGCGGCGTCGTACGTCGCATACGACGCGCCGACGTTCTGCATGCGTGCGGTCGAGAACGACGCCGTTGCCGCGGCCGCAGCCGACGATTTCGCTGCGTCGACCGCCTGCTGATACGTGGCCACGAACGGGTCGAAGCCCTCCAACGAGGGCGGGGCCGCCACGGCTGTCAGATACGCGGCGTCGAACGAGCCCGACGCCGACTCTGCTGCCACCGATCCCGGATCTACCCGCTGGCGGATCGATCCGATGCGCGCCTCGACGTTCGAGATGGGGGCGACGGCGAACATGGTGCCTGCGATCGTTCCGCCGATGCCATCACCGTCAAGCATGGTCGGCCATCGTCACCGTTCCGTCACACCGGCGGGGGTCGGACCTCGTCTCCATCCAGCGAATCGGAAACCTCGGTTGTCGATGGGACAACCAAGGTTGTCGATTCGTTGGCGACGACCCCGCCGGCCGGGCTGGGCTCGAGGGGCGCCATCTCGGGCGCGGGGGTGCCGTCCAGGGTGGCGCCCACGTGTTGACCGAGGGCCAGCCAAGCCGAGCACCGCATCACCGAGCCGCCCGCTGTCCACACTTGCTCGGCCACGGGCAGGGCATCGGTGACGACCAGCATCGTCAGCCCTTCACGTCGATCGGCGAGATGTGCCCGCACAACATCTGCGATCGACGAGTCAGCCGGCGCGAACTCGACCAGCGCGCTGCGGCGGGCAGACACCGGGCTCGGCGCCGGTTCGAAGACCACGGCCGCCACGGTGCCGAACCGGGCGGCGATGTCGTCGGCCGCATCCACGGCCATCTGCCGCGTCACATCGAGGTCGACCGTCGGCCAGCCGGCGTGTGCCAGCCCCAGGCCATCCACGATCACATACGCGTGTGTTCGTCGCCCGGATGCCGGTGGCGGCGGCACGACGTCGACCGATCCCGCCTCGACCGGCACCACGTCGACCAGTGCGCGCTCGGTGCGACGATCCTCGCCGCGCCGCCGTTCCTCGCCGGCTTGTCGTTCGGCATCGCTGGCCAGTGCCTCGTCGGTTTCGTCCTCGTCGTCCGGCCACAGCTTCAGGAAGGCGAACAGACCGACAAGTACAGCGATGAACCACCACTGACCCAGGATCTGTGTGGCCACGCCCACCTTGGGGATGTGGATCCGGGCGACGCCCACGACGTCTTCCGGGCCCACGTCGAACTGGTCGGGCTCGTCACGGTTGTCGCCCTGGATCACGTACCGACCCTGATCGGTGATGCTCTTCAACCGGTGCATGATCAGTTTGCCGGCGCCGTTGTACTCCTGCGGTACTGCGTACACCAGGATATCGCCGACCTCGTGATCGCTGGTCTTGCGGGCAAGGACGATGTCACCGGTGTGGAAGTTGGGCTGCATCGAGGTGCCTTTGACCACGACGTAGGTGGTGCCGCCACCCCATTGCGACGGCCACGCGAAGTAGGCGACGATGACCAGCAACAGCCAACCCAACAGCCCCAGCAGCCGTCGACGAACGGTTCGCCGGGGTGGCGAACCGTCCGTCACCCCGGCGACGGTGTCGTCACTCGCATGTTGTCGAACTGGATGGAGGCGCTGGATGCATACAGTCCAGCACGATCACCGGCGCCGAGCAGGGCAATCGCGCCTGCGTCGAGCGTTTCTGTCAGAACTCGACCTCCGTCGATGTCGACGGTGACTGCAGATCCGTCGCGTGTCAACGACAGAGTCGTGGACGCGCCGACGGAGACGTTGGCCGTGGCCAGCGTGGTCGGCACGCCGCGATCCATCAGCACCAGGTCCACATGGACCGGCGCGTCGCCCACTACTGCCGCCGCCAAGAACGTGTCGACGCCATCGTGGTTCAGCACCAGCCCACCGATGTTCGACCCCACGGCGACGCCGACAACCGTCGCTGTGACCGTCGCGGCCGTCGCACCTGCAGCGAGGGTTGCGACAGCATCGGAGGTTCCGTCGCTCTCGGCCGCACCGGCGACGACGGCCCACGTGCCGGTGTTCTCTGCCCACGTGAAACCACCGCAGCGGGCAGGGGTCTCGACAGCTCTGCCCCCGAGCGACGCATCAGGGCCGGCGAAGTTGTCGCAGGTGATCACCGTGGGCGCATCCACGGCCAGCGCCTCGCTCCACGAGCCCAGTGCATCACTGGACAGACCGCCGAAACCTGCGGCAAAACCCACGACGGCCGCACTGCCGCCGGCGACACAGAGTGTGACACCGGCGGCCAGCACGGCCGCCCTTCGACGCCGAGAGCCTCGAAGGAGTGATTGCATGGGGGCCCACGTTAGGCCGGAGGGACTCAGGCGATGACGAGGGCGATGTTCTCGACGAGCGCTGCGTTGACCGGTGTGGTCAGCGTGATCAGGAAGTCGTCGGTGAAGTCGGTATCGGCGTCCTGATCGATGGTGTCGATGTCGCTGAGCGCCACGAGCACTTCTGACTGCTCGGTCAGAACCGGGGGACCCGCAGCTTGCAGTTCGTCGAGCGCGACTGACGCCCGCTGGCCGATGCATGCATCGTTGACGCCGAACAGACGAACGCCCGTGACTTCGTAGTCCTGCGTCGTCTCGTTGTAGTTCGTGGCGTACTCGACCAGGATGCCGTTGGTGTCGCAGCCTGCGACAACATCGCTCTCTGCACCGAGGGTCTCAGAGTTCAGACCGCCGAGTGATGCGGCAGAGGCGCTGACGAGCGCCGCTGCAATCAGGGCGCCGAGGACGGCGCCGGACTTTGATTTGATCTTCATGTTGTTCCCACTTCCGTGTATCTGTGGCGCGCCGTCTCGGTGCACCAGTCGTTGTTGAACTTCCGTGTGTTGACGTACGAGGCGGCCGGTGACCCGATCGACTGGTACGTGAACGACCGTCATGGGCGGTGTTCGGATAGCCACCCTTTGGGGGGTATTTCACCCCCTGCTCACCCGCCGATTCCCCACCGATTCCCCCGCCATCACCCATGCCCGCGGCGTCGCACTCCGCACTCCCGATGACAGGACGCTCCCCGGCCGCGGATGGGCTCTGGCGTAGTATCCGCCGCGTTGGGCGAACCCTTGATCGCTGTGTTGATCGTCGACGATCACGACATGGTGGCCAGGGCGTTGGGCGATGCGCTCGACAGCACCGGCTCGTTCATGGTGGTCGGTATCGCCCACACACGCGCCGAAGCGCGGGTGCACCTGGCGGCGCACAACGTGCATGTGGTGCTGTTGGATCTGCGCTTGGCCGACGGCGATGACACCATTACGTTCATCCCTGACATCCTCGAGATGTCGCCCGACACCAAGGTGCTGATCCTCAGCGCGTGGGGCGACGACTGGTCGGTGTCGCGCGCCGTCGAGACCGGTTGCCACGGCTACCTGTTGAAGGAACAGGGCCTCGACGATCTGATCGACGGCATCCGTGCTGTGGCGCGGGGCGAGGCCACCTTCGCGCCGGTCGTACTCAGCCGCGTGCTGAGGTTGCTGCGCCCCGGCACCACGACCAGCGAATCGCTGACAGGCCGCGAGACCGAGGTGCTGCGCCGCCTTGCCGATGGCCTGACCACCGAGCAGATCGCCGCCGACCTGTACGTCAGCGTCAACACGGTGCGCAACCACGTGAACAACATCATCCGCAAGCTGAACGTGCATTCGCGGCTCGAGGCCGTGTCGTATGCCATCCGCAATGGCCTGATCCGCGTCGGCTAGCTGGGTCGGCTAGCTGGGTCGGCTGGGGTGGCCTCGGCGGGCGGACCGCGGGTCAGCCCCAGCCGGTCAGCACCGGCTGCGCGTGGTCCTTTCGTCCTCGCTTGCGTTCGTACATCGCCTCGTCTGCGCGCGCCAGCAAGTCGTCGATCGAAGCCGCGTCGATCGACAGTGCTACGCCCACCGAACAGCCGATGCGCACTGTGGTGCCGGCCAGATCGAAGGGCAGCGCCAAGACGTTCTCGATGCGTCGAGCCAGCGCCGCTGCGTCGTGCGGCGAGCTGACGTTCTCGGTAACGACCACGAACTCGTCGCCGCCGTAGCGCGCGACCACATCACCGGGGCGAGCGACGGCACTGATCCGCGATGCAGCCTGACGCAACAGCTCGTCACCGACGTCGTGTCCCAACGTGTCGTTCACAGGCTTGAAGCCGTCCAAGTCGAGGAACAGCAGTGCCAACCGTTCGGGCGATCGGGCGTGTCGCCGCATGGCGTCGCCCACAGAGACGAGCAGATGCCGACGGTTCGGCAGGCCGGTCAACGGGTCCAGCGTCGCCAGCCGGCGCAGCTCGTCCTGAGCGTTGCGCAGGGCAGTGACGTCCTCGTAGGTCAGGACCGCACCAGTGATCTGACCATGTTCGTCGCGCAGGGCGGTGGCGTTGGCCACCACCTCGCTTCGAGGGCCATGCCGCGGCTGGACGATGAACAACCGGTCTGACACCGATGTGCCGGCCAATGCCGTCTCGAGTGGACGCTCGTCGACCGGCACAGGGTGGCCGTGCTCGTCCAGCAGGTCGTGGGTCATCACGTAGTCCATGATCGAGCTGCCCGCCGTGAACTGCGTGCCCAACAGCTGACAGAACGCCTGATTGGCATCCACGATGACGCCATCTCGATCCACTGCCACCACGCCGGCATGCACGCTGTCGAGGATGGCGGCCAACAGACAGCGCTCGCGATCCAGTCGTTCTTCGAGATGCAGCCGATCGGTGATGTCGCGTGACGACAGCAAGACAGACTGCGGCACGCCGTTTCGATCGGTCAGCAGTTGTGCCAGCGATTCGAGCCAACGGAACGATCCGTCGGCGTGGATGGCTCGGTGACGCAGGGTGCCCGAGGTCGGCTGCTGCATGATGCGCCTCAGCACGTCGCCGTATTCGTCGCGGTGCACATACAGCGACACGTTCTGCCCGACGGTGGAGTGGTGGTCGTAGCCGAGCACCTCGAACACCGATGGCGAGACGTAGGTGATCGTTCCGTTCAGATCGACCATCGTGACCAGCTCGCGAGTCTGCGCGGCAAGGCTGCGAAAGCGCTGCTCTGACGCGGCCATCGCCGCTTCGGCATCTCGCCGCGCCGAGATGTCGCTGAGCGACACGTGGTACCTGGGGCCGCCCGCGTGGCCCGTCACGCAACGCGTGACCAGATGCACCCATCGATGGCCGGCGGTGTGCGGGCTGCCGACTCGCGCATCCACACTGGACACGTCGCCGGTCCACTCGGCGTGGCCCAGCGCGGCTTC
Source organism: Acidimicrobiaceae bacterium (assembly GCA_031380045.1). Taxonomy (GTDB): domain Bacteria; phylum Actinomycetota; class Acidimicrobiia; order Acidimicrobiales; family Ilumatobacteraceae; genus VFMC01. The sequence continues at coordinate 3,228 of JANNFQ010000077.1, read as the reverse complement.
GACCAGTGGCAGATCGTCGGGATGCATCAGGCTGCACACCTGGACGCCGATCAGGTCGCCGGGTTGTGCGCCCAGCACCTGCGCGGCGGCGGGTGATGCAAAGGTGATCGTGCGGTCGGCCGACGCGATGATCAGCACCTCGCTGGCGTTCTCGGCAAGGAACCGGTAGCGATCGATCTGGTCGTTCAGTTCTTGCACCACCAGGCGCTGCTGCGTCAGGTCGCGGAACGTCACCACGATGCCGGCGATCACTGGATCGCCCCGGCAATCGCTGATGATCTGTTGCGTCAAGAGGTAGTGACCGTCGCGGTGCAACAGACGCGCGTCCAGCGTGGCCGACACTTGCCGGCCTTCACGGATGTCGTGCACCGCCCCGACCATTCGGCCGATGTCATCGGGGTGGATCAGCGACGGTGCGTCCAACCGCTTCAGCGGACCCTTCCAACCCAGCATCCGGGTGAAGCTGGGGCTGGTCCACAGGACCGGGCCCTGATCCGACACGATGACCACGGCGTCGTCGGCGTGGGCCAACAGCTTCGTCAGCCGCTCTTCCATGACAGCCAGCGTGTGATTCTGGTGCAGCAATTCGGCCTGACGCTGCAGCACGCGTCGCGTTCGCACCGCGAAACCGATGATCAGCAGCGCCATGGCCGTGGCCAGCGACACGGTCGACAGGATGGTGGGGGCCGACACCGCGATCAGACCCTGGCCCAGCGGCGCGTGGGTCGCGGGGGTGTCTGCATGCGTACGACTGTGCGGTTCGACCAGCCAGATGCATGGGGCGGGCATCTGAGCGGACCGAGGTCGAACGTCACGTCGCCGCGAGGTTCGAGGGGAGGATCACGGTGCATCCACCGTACCGGTGCGCACCGACGTTCAGCGGGCGGCCCGGCGCCGCAGTTCCACCATCACCTCGTCGCCCACGATGGCCGTCAGCTCGTCGGACAGCGACTGGATCACCGGTCGATCGCCGACGTATGCACGGTCGCCTTCGGTGCAGCACCACGCCATGGTCGTGCCGTCGTCGCCCCAGTCGCGCCGTTGCCACCGACGCACAGTGGCAATCTCGACCTCGACACCCGTGACCGCATCGGCCTGGGTCTGCCAATCGACCTTGATCGGCAGCTGCCAGCACACCGACGGTTTCCAGTCGATGGGCGACTCGCAGGCCGCCAGCGCTGCCAAGTGCAACGCACATCCGGCGCCGCCCTGGAAGCCGGGCCGGTTCAAGAACACGCACGCGCCATCGACCACGCGGGTGTTCGTGTACGTCTGATCGGCGAACACCCCCTCGGTGGTCGCCAGCTGGTGGAATTGAAACGTGTCGGGCGACAGGGTTGCAGCCAGGGCGGCAACGTTGCGCGCCTCGTCCAACCCATCCAGTTCGGCCCCCATCGAGCAGCACCCGTGGCCCAGGTGTTCGGCCGGCTGGTCGCGAATTCCCAGGCAACCCCGTCCCCAGATGCACGTCCAGTTCGATTCCAGGAAGGCTCGCTCGAACCGCCAGACCGTGGCGCCGTCGTCGATCTGCCAGTGGTCGTCCTGGTCGTCCTGGTCGGACGCATCTGCAGTCATCGCAGGACGCCGGCCAGGGCGACGTTCGCCGCGTTGTGGCCGCACATGCCGTGGACACCGCCGCCGGGTGGCGACGACGCCGAGCACAGGAACAGCGACCGATTCGGCGTGCTGTACGAACGCAGCCGGAACGTCGGGCGAAACACCAGTTGCGTACCGCCGTGCGAACCGCCGCCGATGTCGCCGCCGACATAGTTCGGGTTGTAGCGCTCGAACACCGCAGGCGGCATCACGTGCCGGGCGGCGATCAGGTCTCGAAAGCCAGGAGCGAACCGTTCGATCTGACGATCGATGACCTCGGTGGCATCTTCGGTCCAACCGTTCGGCACATGGGCGTAGGCCCACAACGTGTGCTTGCCGGCCGGCGCCCGGCTGGGGTCGACGATGCTCTGTTGCGCGACAAGCACGAACGGTCGATCGGGCATGCGCCCAGCAGCGACGTCGGCTTCGGCCGCGCGGATCTGGTCGAAGGTGCCGCCGACGTGCACGGTGCCGGCCCGACGACAGTCGTCGTTGGTCCAGGGCACCGGGCCATCCAATGCGTAGTCGACCTTGAACGCTGCTGGGCCGTGACGGAACCGAGCCAGACGAGCTCGAAATCGGGCGGGCAGCTGGTCGCCAGCGATGGCCGCCAGTTGCGCCGGATTGGTGTCGAACATGACTGCCCGGTGGGCCGGTAGATCGGTCAGCTGGCGCACGCGCCGACCGGTCTGAATGGTGCCGCCCAGTTCGCGCAGATGCACGGCCAACGCATCGACCACAGCCTGCGAGCCACCCTTGGCGATCGGCCAGCCGCCGGTCTGACCCGTAGCAGCCAACATCAGGCCGAACGAACCGGTCAACGGCGAGGTCAGCGGAAGGAACGCATGAGCCGCACAGCCCCCGAACAGCGCAGCCGCTTGCGGTGTGGTGAACCGTCGTTGCAGCCGGGACGCCGACAGCAACGCCGGCAGCCCGAACCTGGCCAACGCCACCGGATGCCGGGGCACGCTGACGATCGGCCGCATCAGCTGCGGCAGCAATTGGGGCCAGTTGCGAACCGTTGCACCGAACATGCGTCGCCACGCACGCTGATCCACGTGAAGGCCAGCAGCGGTCTGGTCGAGGCCTCGGTGCAGCACCCCGGCCGATCCGTCATCCAGCGGATGCGCCAGCGGCACCTGGGGGTACAGCCACTCCAGGCCGTGGCGGGCCAGATCGAGCTGGGCGAACGCTGGCGAGTCGACGCCCATGGCATGCACCGCGGCGCACACGTCGTGGACATATCCGGGCAAGGTCAGCTCGGCCGATCGGCAGCCGCCACCGATGGTGTCGGCGGCCTCTAGCACGATGACCGATCGACCTGCAGCGGCCAAGGTGATCGCCGCGACCAGACCGTTCGGCCCGGCCCCCACCACCACTGCGTCGTACTCCGGCGATCGGCTGGTCACGGCATCAGTCTGCCTGTCGCGCCACGGTGTCACGCACGACCCGGTCGGGCACGATCGGGTCAGGCCAGCAGATCTGCGGCTTCGGGGTGTTCGTCGATGAACTTGGCGACGTACCAGCAGCTGGCGACGACCTTGCGGTCTGCGGCACGAATGTCGTCGAGGGCGTACTGCACCACCTGCGCGGCGTACCCGTTGCCGCGTCGAGCGGGGATCGTGACGGTGT
>JANNFQ010000031.1:0-3920 GCA_031380045.1 Acidimicrobiaceae bacterium | reverse complement strand
CGCCGTCTCGCTGAAGCCCACGATGCCCATGTAGTCGCGAGGGAACTGCGATGTGATCAGCGAGTGCAACGCCATGGTGACCTTCTTGGCCGGCAAGAAGTTGTCGCGCATGGGCATGCTGAGCGACAGGTCCAACATCAGAACGGTCGACGACTTGGTGGTGTGCTCGGTGCGCTCGATCTCGAAGTCGTCGGGCGACAGTCGCACCGGGGTCTCGGCACCGTTGCGGCGGATGGCATTGCGGATGGTGCGTTGCAGATCGAGGTTGAACGGGTCGCCGTACTCGTATTGCTTGGTCTCGTAGGTGCGCTCGTGGCCCTGGCCCAAACGGTCCATCTGGTGCTGACCCATCTTGTCCTTGGCCAACTTGTCGAACAGATCGTGCAGCGCGTTCGAGCCGATCTTGCGCAGACCCTTCGGGGTCAGCTCCAGCCGCCCTTCCTTCTGCTCGATCAGCCCAGCGTCTTGCAGCATCTTGGTCAGTTCGGCCAGACGTTCCAGTGACTTGGCGGCGTCATCGCCCATCAGGTCGCGGACGCGGTCCATGTCGGCTTCGGCCAGTGCACCGGGGCTGGTGGCGTTGCGCAGCAGGTTCTCGAGTTGGTCCAGGTCGCCGAGCTCTTGCATGGTTTGCATGGCCTGACCCATGCCCATGGGGTTTTGACCCTCGAACTCGTAGCTCTGGTTCCAGTTCATCTGCGGGAACATGCCACGCAGGTTCTGGCCCAGCTGGTCCATCTGCCACCGCAGATCCATGTCTTCCAGCAGCTGATCGCTGAGCTGCTGCAACTGCGCGCGCTGCTCGGGCGTCATCGAGTTCAGCATCGCCTGCATGGCGGCCATGCGCTGCGCCATCTGTTGCAGCAGTTCCTCGAGGTTCTGCGGGTTCTCGGGGAAGAAGTCGCCGAACTTCTCCATGAACTGCTCGAACTGCGGGTCTTCGCCGCGCTGCTGCCGCTGGATCATCTCGTTCAGCGACGCCATCATGTCTTTCATGCGGGCGATGTCTTCTGGCGACATGTTCTGCATCGCTCCGCTCATCTGATCGACCATCTGCTGTGTCAGCTGCTGGCGCAACTTGTCCAGCAACTGCTCGAACCGCTGCGCGGCTTCGGCTGACTCGAAGTCGTATGCCGACAGTTCGCGCACCTTGCCGGCCAGATCGTTGGGCAGCATGTCCAACCGGAAGTTGCGGTCCATGGCTGCGTTGCGGGCCGCCTCGCTGCGTCGCTCGTCACCACTGTTCTCGGCCGCCTGTGTGGCGTTCTCGATGGCATGCCGCTCTTCGTCGACGATGTCGGTCAGCTCGTCGGCGATCTCTTGGTACACCCCGCCGAGATCGAACTTGTCCAAGCGGTCCTGACGTTCTTGGCGCAGCTTGTCCATCAGCTCGCGCAGGCCCTGCAGCCGTTCGCCGTTGCGATCGGTCATGCCCTGCTGCATCATCCGTCGCAGCGCACTGTTGATGTCGCCGTGGTACAGCAGGTCGTCGTTCAGCTCGTCGAACAGTGCATCGGCGTCGAGATCGAAACCCTTCTGCGTGCCATCCCAGCGCGAGTAGGTGAAACGAGCTGCCATGGGGAAAGGCTAGTCGTCGGCGAAGAGCTCGAACTCGCCCAGGCGGAACATCGTCAGGACTCGCTGCCATCGTGTGAGTGGCATGCGACCGACGATGCGATGGCTGTGACCGCGGCACAACGACCGGTACGGCTGCAGGACCCGAACGACCCTGCCCATCCGTCGGGCATACGCCGCGCGACGTGGGATCGACCGCAGTCGGCCGGGGGATTCGGGTTGGTGAATTGACAACAGCAGGACCGGGCGATGCACCGCGATCACGCTGCGTAGTGCCGGAACGATCTGGAACTCGCCTCCCTCGACATCGATCTTCACGACGGCGTGCGGCCGGTACTTCAGCAATGTGCCGAGTTCGGCGCCCGCATCCCTCACGTCCACCTCCACAACCGAGAGCGGCTCGGACTCGGATCGTCCCGATTGTTCGACCACGCCGACGAGTCGCGAGCGAGCATTGCCCAGGCCGACCGACGACTCCAGCAGCACACGGCCGTTCCTGGCCCCCAGCGCCTGCTGGCGCACGTCGATGCGCGACGCCAGCGCCGGGTTCAATGCCACGTTGCGCCGCAGCATCGCCGCTGCGACCGGATCGGGTTCGAAGGCGACCACATCGGCGCCCAAACCCGCTGCCAGCAACGAGAACGGGCCGATCCATGCACCGACGTCAATGAACAACCGTCCGGGTCCGGCGTGCCGACAGATGGTCGCGACCGTCTCGGGCTCGATGATGCCTGCGGCAAACGGACCCCAGAAGTCGCCGTAGCGCAGGTCGGTCGTGTCGACCGCGACGAACGAGACCCCGCCGACCTCCACCGTCACACTCGCCAATCCGTCGCCCACTCGCCCCCCTACTGCAACGGTAGACCGTCGCCACTCGGTGGCCGACAGCACTGGGTTTCACGCTTCAGTCATCAGCCGGACATGCCGATGTCATCTGTGTCAGCGATGATTGCGGTCGGCGCGATCGCTGTTCGTGAGATACCCTGGAGATGTCATGCGAGTCCCCCGCACATTTGCGTTCGTCGACCTCTCGGGGTTCACGAACTACACCGCCGCCTTCGGCGACGACGCCGCCGGACGCATCCTCAGCGCGTTTCGCTCGCTCGTTCGCGAGATCGCCAGCGAGCGCGGTGTACGCATCGCCAAGTGGCTGGGTGACGGCTGCATGATCGTGTCGGTCGACCAAGACCGCGCCATCGCCTTCGCCCTCGATCTCGAGGCACGCGCTGCCGAGGTGTGTGCACCGTTGTCGCTGCGGGTCGGCATCGCTACCGGCTACGCACTGCTGTTCGAGGGCGACGACTACATCGGTTCGGCGGTCAACATGGCCTCACGGCTGTGCGACATCGCCGGCCCGTTCGAGGTGCTGCTGCCCACCATGCAACTCGAGCGTCTGCCAGAGGGCATCTCGGCAATCCCCCACGGCGAGGTCGAGTTGCGCGGGTTCCCCGGACCGATCGATGTGGTCGAACTGGACGGACGTCCGGTGCAAACCACACTGAACGACACCAGCGAGTTGTGGACTCGCACGCCATTCGGCTGACCGAATCATCGCCGGGTGGCCTGGGCATCGGCGCCCTCGTGGGGTTGCGGCCCGAGACCCTGCTGGACGATGTCGAGACCGTCACCGATTCTGGCCTGGGGCACGCGCGCCTGACGTTGTCGTGGGCGGCGGCGCAACCTCGTGAGGGTGTGTTCGACGGAGGCGTGTTGGAGACGACACTCAGCGCCGTCGATGCGCTGCGGTCAGCCGGCGTCGCCGTGTGGATCTGCTTGCTGTCGCCCGACGTGCCGCGATGGTTCGACAACGAGGGTGGCTTCACCGATGCCCGCCAAGCTGCGCACTGGTGGCCGCGCTGGGTGCAGCAGGCCGCCGAGGCAGTCGGCGATTCGGTCGATGGTTGGGTGCCGTTCGAGGCGCCGTTCGCGATGGCCAACCGCATCGTGCCCGACGACCCGCGCCGGCACGGCGAGGTGGTCGACACCCTGCTGGTCGCCTGGCGCGACGCGTGGCGCATCCTGCACGGCCAACACCCCATCGCCACTTCGCTGGACGTGCGTACCGTGCCAATCCCCCGCAACGATGTGGTGGCCGCCGAGTTGGCGCATCGCGACGATCACCTGCGCTGGCACACGTGGCTGCGCGCACTGCGCGATGGCACCATCACCATTCCCGGCCGCGCCGATCGCGAGCTGGCCGACCTGGCCGGCGCATGCGACGTGCTGGGTATCGCCACCAGCGATGCGGGCGATCTGGAACCGTTGCTGCATCGCACCGCCGATCAGGGCCCAGACCGTCCTCTGGCCGTCACGTTCCGCCCGGTCGGGGCGAACGTCGAGGCCCG
>JANNFQ010000325.1:0-1779 GCA_031380045.1 Acidimicrobiaceae bacterium | reverse complement strand
ATTCAATGGACTACCGTCCCCACCCACAGAATCCGAGGCCGCCAACCAGCGTTCGCCGCGTAGAGCCGTTTTCGGCGAGAAGTCACGAGCAGCGAAGTCGAACCATCGCTCGAGCAGATCCCCGACGGTCGCGCTCGTGCGCACCGACAGACCGCGCTCAGCTTCGCCGATCATCTCGTTGAGGACGCGCTGCGCTTCACGCTTGCCGGTGCGCACCGTTCGTGACGCGTAGCGCTGCTTGTTGGTCACGGGATCGGTGCCCAAGTAGACACGCAGCTCCCAGGCGTCGCCTCGGCGTCGGATGAACCCTTTCATGGCATCTCCAATCAATACATTGGCACGCCATTGGCAAGAGCGGTGGAAAACCAGAAGAGGCACTCCGAGGAGTGCCTCTGACACGAGAATCCCCTCCGCGTTGGTGTGTTGGGACGCGCGGGGTGTGGGGCGGCGGCCCCGCTCGGGCGGAGCCCGATCATGATCTCTGCTGTTCAGGCGGCCGGGGTGAGGTTGACTTGGTGTCCGAGTCGCTCGAGTTGGCGGACGAGACGGCGGGTTTGGGCCGCTTGGTCGGTGCGCTGCTCGAAGTAGTCGCCGCCCAACTCTTCGTAGTCGACGTTGTTGGTGAGCATCCACCAGATCGCCACGAGCATCGTGTGCGCGACCGCGAAGATGGCCTTGCCCTCGTTGCGTTTCCCGAACCGGCGGGAGAACCGCTTGAACTGGGCGGCCAGGTACGTGTCACGAGTCTTGGCCGCCGACCATGCCGCCTCGCACAACGCGGTCCGCAACGCGGCGTTTCCTTTGCGGGCTTTCCCGGAGCGTTGTTTGCCAGCGGACTCGTGATGGCCCGGACACAACCCGGCCCACGACGCGAGATGGCCGGCGGTCGGGAACCGGGACATGTCGACACCGATCTCGGCGATCACGACCTCGGCGGTGCGCTGCCCGACCCCGGGCATCGTGCACAACCGTTGGACCTGTTCAACAAAAGGGGCGAGCTCGCGCTCCACCTCCCAATCAAGCCGATCGATCCCGGCGGAGAGGTGATCGATATGGGCGAAGTGCATCGACACCATCAACGCGTTGTGATCATCGAAGCGGCTCTCCAACGCCAACTGCAACTCCGGGATCTTGGGTCGCATCCTGGTCAAGGCCATCTCGGCCATCACCTCCACGTCGCGTTCACCGGCGATCAACGCCTCCAGCATCCGCCGTGCCGCTTTGCCCAGCACGTCCGACACCACCGAGTCGAGTTTCACCCCGGCGATCTCCAACGCCTTCTGCACCCGCTGGATCTCGCGGGCCCGGTCCTGGACCAGTTTGTTGCGGTACCTGGTCAGATCGCGCAGCCGGGCGATCACCGGCGGCGCCACGAACGACCCGCGCAACAGGCCGCACTCCAACAACTGGGCCAACCACATTGCGTCGTTGACGTCGGTCTTGCGGCCTGGCAAGTTCTTGACGTGATGCGGGTTGACCAGCAACAACTCGACACCATCGAGTTCTTCCAGCACCGCCCACACCGGCCGCCAATACACCCCCGTGGCCTCCATCGCGACCTGGGTCACCCCCTCGACCGCGAGCCAACCACGCAACTCGCGCAACGTCGAGGTGAACGTCCGGAACTCGCGCACCTCATGACCACGCCTCGACCCGCTCCCAGGTCGCCGGACACAGGCCATCACCGTGTCCTTGTGAACATCGAGCGCCGCGCAGCGCTCCACCACCACTTCCATCATCTGCTCCTTTCCAACATTGGGAAAGGCCGCTCACAGGACC
>JANNFQ010000716.1:0-6719 GCA_031380045.1 Acidimicrobiaceae bacterium | reverse complement strand
GCCGCCTGGATCGCCGCCCGACTGGCCTCGGCATGAGCCAGACGCAACGGCTGGTGGACGCGGTCCTGGACGCCGAGGCGCAATGCATCCACGTCGCCGGCGGCAAGCGCAGCAACCAAGACGGCCAGCCGGCCCAGATTGAAGACCACGTCGTCGAACTCCACCGGCGCGCCGAGGGCCCGCCGCGACTCGTCGGTCTTCGTGACGGTCGACGGGATCCACACGACGATCGCCGGGTCGAACGGCAGCGGCACCTGCACGACGCGACCACCGGCAGTCGCGATGATGCCGCCGTACAACGACGCGGCCACGTTGTCGGTGTGTCCCTCCAACTCGGCCGCCAACAACAATGCAGTGTGCAGATCATCGGTGGTCGGCGTGACAAAATCGCCCTGCTGCGCCATCGCCAGCAGCACACCACCGACTCGCACTGCGCCGCTGTAGCCCATGCCGCGACCGGCAGGGATGCTGCCGCGTTCCCACAGCGAGCCGCTGCCCCCGGCGCGTCGATGGGCGATGGTCGCTGGATGATGATCGTCGATCAGCCGAGCGCCCTCCGGCACCGCACCGTCATCTGCACCGTCATCTGCACCGGCGACCGAACCGATCTCGACGTAGAGCGTCAGGGCCATGCCCAACGTGTCGAACCCAGGCCCGATGTTGGCCGACGAGGCAGGGGTGCGAACGATCACGTCGACGATGCGGCGGCGGCCTGAGAAGCAATCACGAAGCGCTGCAACGTGGCCGCTGCTGCGCCCGAATCAATCGACTCGCATGCCATGGCAATGCCCTCCTCCAGCGTTGCTGCGCGGTCGGCCACCACCAGCGCTGCGCCGGCATTCAGCACGACGATGTTGCGATGGGCGCCGTGTTGCCCGTCCATGACCCGATGCACGGCCTGGGCGTTCTCGTGCGGTTCGCCGCCCGTCAACTCGTCGGCGATTGCCGGCGCCAAGCCCAGTTCGACCGGGTCGACAGTGAAGGTGCGGACGTGATCGTCGTCCAGCGCCAGTACCACCGACGTGCCGGTGGTCGTCAGTTCGTCCAGGCCGTTGCCGTGCACGACCCAGGCCTTGACCGAGCCGTGGATTCGCAACGACGCCAACATCCGGTCGGCCACTGCTGGGTTGGCCACGCCGATCAGCTGCCGTCGAACGCGGCCCGGGTTGGCCATGGGGCCGAGCAGGTTGAACACGGTGGGAATGCCGATCTCGCGTCGGCTGGGCGCGGCAAAGCGAAACGATGGGTGGTATGCCGACGCCAGGCAGAAACCGATGCCGGCCTGTTCGATGCAATGCAACACACCGTCGGGCGGCAGGTCCACGACGACGCCCAGCGCCTCGAGCACGTCGGCGGTGCCGCACTTCGACGATGCAGCCCGAGCGCCGTGCTTGCACACGGTGACGCCTGCACCGGCGGTGACGATCGCAGCCATCGTGCTGACGTTGATCGAGTGGCTGCGGTCGCCGCCCGTGCCGACGATGTCGATCGCTTGCAAGCGAACGTCGTCGCTCAACGGCACCAACGTGGCGCTGGCCAAGACGGCGTCCAGCAAACCCGACAGTTCCTCAGGGGTCTCGCCCTTGGCGCGCAGTGCAACCACGAACCCGATGAGCTGCGCAGGGGTGGCGTCGCCGGCCAGGATCGTGGTCATCGCAGCGCGGGCTTGCGATGTTGTCAAATCGATTCGGTCCAGCAACGCGCCCAGGAGCGCGGGCCAACCACCGTGTTCGTCGAGTTCACTCATCGATGGCGAGACTACGCGCCCAGCGGGGCGACGTGCTCAGGCAGTTCTGCGACGCTGTCGGATGATGCGCCGCCGTTCGCGTTCTGTGGCGCCTCCCCAGACACCCTGCTTCTCACGGATGGTCAGTGCATGTTCCAGACACGCCACCCTGACGTTGCATGACGAGCACACAGCCTTGGCGTCACCGGCTTCTGCATCGTCCTCCGGGAAGAAGATGCTTGGTTCCAGCCCCCGACAAGCACCCAATTCCCGCCACACGATTTCTTTGGCAGACACGACGTTGTCCCCTGTAGTTGGTTGATTCAGCAGGGTGATTCACCCCACAGGCCGCAATCTAGGTTCACCAACGGGTCATTGGAAAGAGGCAATTCTTGGGAATCAGTTGCGAGCGTGTTTCGGCTCGGTCCATCCCTGCGTGTGACGATGGCCGACCAACGCTGGCCGGATCGGTCGGCGACCAGGTCGCAACCCCCCTCGGTGACCGGGTGAGGCAGCGGCTCGGCGGTGTCAGAGACCACGGCGTCGGTCGGAGATCGGTCAGCGCGTGTGTTCGGACGAGATGCCGTAGGCGCGGGCGATGAGCTGCAGCGGATGCAACGGTGATTCACCGGTCTGTTCCACGATGGCGGTGTTGGCCAAGTGGCAGTCGCCGGCCACGACATCGCCGTTGGCGCGGCGGATCTCGTCACCCAACTTCTTGGCGATCGGGATGGAGATATCGGTGTTCTCGGCACGCAAACCCCACATGCCATCGATGCCGCTGCACTGTTGGACCAACTTCACCTTTGCACCGGTCAACTTGATCAGGTCACGACTCTTCAGACCGATGTTCTGAGCTTTCAGATGACACGGCACGTGATAGGTGACGGTGTCGGGGATGTCGCCGGTGAAATCGATGTCCAGCGCCGTGCCCTCGGCCTTGTGCACCTTCATGAGGTACTCGGCCGCGTCGTAGGTGTGTGACGCGACCAGTTCGGCATCGGGACCACCGACGTAATCGACGTAGTCGTTCTTCAAGATGTAGCCACACGTGGGTTGCGGTACCACGATGTCCAGCCCCTTGCGCACCGACTTCGCCAACGCGGCGACGTTCTTGGCTGCCACCTTGTTGAACTGATCCAGGTCGCCGCTGTGCAGATACGGTGCCCCGCAACAGCCGGCACCTTCGGTCAGCCGGCACTCGATGCCATTGCGTTCGTAGACCTTGACCAGATCGTGACCGATGTCGGGCTGCTGATACTCGACCAGGCAGGTGGGAAACACGGCAACACGACCTTGGCGCTTATTGATGCGCAGCTTCGGACGCCGGTTGAACCACGTGGTGAAACGCTGTCGCGCGTACGGTGGCAGCAGACGAACGCTGGAAACGCCGGTGGTCTTCTCCACCACTTTCCGAACCAACGACCCGCTGCCGGCATTGACGACCTTGTTGGCCAACGGCGCGGCGATCGTGGCCACCTTGCCCAGCAGATCGGTGTGACCCATGAAGGTCGTGGTAGCCCTGTGGCGCATGCTGACCTGACCGGTGTCGTACCGCATGGCATCGGCACGCAACATCAGCCGCGGGAAGTCGATTGCCCACTCGTGCACACCTGGGATGTACGGGCAGTTGATGTAGCAGAGCTTGCACTGGAAGCACTGGTCGACCACCTGGTCCTGTTGCGCCGGGGTGAGCCGACCGGCATCGTGGTCGTCGTGGCGATCGATGAACTCGAACAACGTGGGGAACGAAGTGCAGAGGTTCGAACACAACTGGCAGCCGTGGCACAGGTCGTACACGCGGGTCATCTCGCCGCGTACGTCTGCCTCGTCGAGGTACTGCGGATGCTTCGGGTCGTAGGTGATCGTCATGGTGAGTCGATTGTCGCGCGGTGACCGGCTTCGACAACCCCCGGGGCCCCCGCCAACCCCGCAATTGAGCAGGCGCCTGTCGACTTGCGCACGGTGGAGGTGGGTTTGCCGACAGCCCCCTGCTCCACCGCCCGACCCGACACCGATGTGTGCGTTCCTGCTGCGTGCGGCACCCGCTTCTAGGATGGCCGGGTGACGTCGCTCTTCGATCGAACCACCATGCTGCAACGGCTGCGCGACGAAACGTTCGACTTGGTGGTGATCGGTGGTGGCATCACCGGCGTCGGGGTTGCCCTCGATGCTGCCTCGCGAGGGCTGCGCACCGCCCTGGTCGAGCGGCACGACTTCGCCTCTGGCACATCGTCGAAGAGCTCGAAACTGGTCCATGGCGGCCTTCGCTACCTGCAACAGGGCGAGGTGCGGCTGGTGTACGAGGCGTTGCACGAGCGACAGCGACTGCGCCGCAATGCACCGCACCTCGTTCGAGTCTTGCCGTTCCTCATCCCCATCCTGGGCAAGCCGACCGCCGACAGCAGTTCCGGCACCAAGAGCGTCGTTAGCCGCAAGATTGCACGGGCCATGGGTTCGGCGATGTGGATGTACGACCTGACCGGCGGATGGCGCATCGGCAAGTTGCATCGCCGGCTGCGCAAGGCCACCGCCCTCGCACACATGCCGACCATGCCGGCGCGACGGCTGCTGTCGGCATACCTGTACTACGACGCCGCTGTCGATGACGCCAGGCTGGTGGTCACCATCGCTCGCACCGCGGCCCACCACGGCGCAGTGGTCGCCAACGGCTGCGCTGTCACAGGCTTCGTCCACGACGAATCGGGCAAGGTCGCTGGCGTCACCGTGCACGCCGATGGCAACGAGTTCGACGTGCGGGCCACAGTGGTCGTGAACGCCGCAGGGGTGTGGAGCGACGACGTGCGTGCGCTCGACGAGGGCCGACACCCCGACAGCATCCGTCCGGCGAAGGGGGTGCACCTGACGGTGCCGTGGCACAAGGTGCGCAACGACATCGCAGTGGTCATCCCGGTGCCGAAGGACAAACGCAGCCTGTTCGTGGTGCCGTGGGGCGCCAATGCCGACGGAACGTTCCAACACACTTATGTGGGCACGACCGACACCGATTACACCGGGCCGCTCGACGACCCACAGTGCACCAGCGACGACATCGCCTACGTGTTGCGAGCGCTGAACGCTTCCATCGATCCGGCGATCGGAGGCGCGATCGAGGTCGATGACGTCACCGGCGTGTGGGCAGGCCTGCGGCCGCTGGTGAAGCGTGCCGATTCGGGCCGCACCGCCGATCTGTCGCGCCGCCACAGCGTGACCCGCAACCCGCACGGCGTCATCACGGTGACGGGCGGCAAGCTGACGACCTATCGCGAGATGGCCGAGGACACAGTCGACGATGTGCTAAAGGTGTTGGGCCGGCAGGCCAGGTGCCGCACCAAGCGATTGCGCCTGCTGGGTGGCGACGGCCATCGCGACGGCAAACCGGGCACCGTCGACGGCCATCTTCGCGGCCGCTACGGGGTGATGGCCACCGAGGTGCAGCAACTCATCGATACCGATTCGGCACTGGGCCAGCAATTGGTGCCGGGGCTTCCGTACCTGTGCGCCGAGGCCATCTACGCGGTGCGATACGAGATGGCCCGATCACTGGACGACGTGCTGTCGCGACGTGTTCGTGCTCGATTGCAGGACCGCGCCGCCACGTTGGCCGCGGCCGCGCACGTTGCGCAGCTGGTCGCTTCCGAGCTCGGTTGGGACCAGGCCGAAACCCAGCGGCAACTCGCCGACTTCCACGACTCAATTGCGGCCGAGCAGGTTGCCGGCCTGGTGTCGCAGGCCGACGTCATCGCTCATGTCACAGGCATCGACAGTTGACCAGTCCCACAGCACCCATCGAACTCACCGGAACGGGCACCCATCTCGCGACCATCGCTGTCTCTGTCGGCGATCGGGCACTGGATGCATTGCGGGCTGCGTGCCCGACCGTGACGGGCGATGTTCAGCGGGCCGAGGCCAGTCGCGACTGGTGGCCGTTGGCCATGCACTGGGCATTGGCCGGCCAGGTGCCGCAGATCGCGGCAGCCGTGTGCTCGCCCCGCACCACCGACGAGGTTGCCGCGGTCGTGAAGGTCTGCCACGGCGAGGGCATCCCCGTCACGGCGGCCGGCGGGCGCAGCGGCGTGTGCGGTGCTTCGGTTCCTGTCTTTGGCGGTGTCGTCCTCGACCTGACCGCGCTTGCGGGCATCGAGCACGTCGATCAGATCTCGGGAGTCGTCCAGGTGTTGGCGGGCACGTTCGGGCCCGACCTCGAACGTGAACTCGTCGACACTCACGGCTTGTCGGTCGGTCACTTCCCGCAGAGCTTCGACATTGCGACGGTCGGCGGCTGGGTGGCGTGCCGAGGGGCGGGCCAGTACAGCACCCGCTACGGCAAGATCGAACACATGGTCGTCGGCCTGGAGGTGGTCATGGCCGACGGTTCGGTGGTCCGTACGGGTGGTGCGCCGGCGGCGGCGGTCGGGCCCGACCTGACGCAGGTCTTCGTGGGCAGCGAGGGCACGCTGGGGGTTGTCACGCGGGTCTGGCTGCGCACCCACCCGGTCGCTCCGGCGGAACAGATGACGTCGTATGCATTCACCTCGTTTCAGGATGGCCTGCGGGCGTGTCGGGCCATCATCCGGCGCGGCGCCACACCCGCAGTGCTTCGGTTGTACGACGCTGCCGAAAGCCAGCGAGGGCAGGACGGCGACGGTGTGCAATGCATGTTGCTGGTACTTGACGAGGGCGACCCGGCGATCGTGGACGCCACCATGGCCATCGTCGCCGACGAGTGCTCGTCGGCGGATGAACTTGGCCCCCAACGAGTACAACGCTGGACCAACCACCGCAACGACACCAGTGCCCTGCAGGCGTTGACTCGCAAGGGTTTCGTGGTCGACACGCTCGAGATCGCCGGCCCGTGGAGCGCCCTCGACGACATCTTCGTCAACGTCCGCGCAGCACTCCTGGCAGTTCCCCACGCTCGGGCTGCCACCTGTCATTTGTCGCACAGCTACTCCGACGGAGCGTGCCTGTACTTCACGTTCGCAGCCACTCC
>JANNFQ010000696.1:0-1731 GCA_031380045.1 Acidimicrobiaceae bacterium | reverse complement strand
GGCGGTCGCCCCGGGTTTCCACCCTGTCGCCTGGGCGCCCGACGGCACCATCGAGGCCATCGAACCCGACCACGATGCGCGGGTGCTGGCAGTGCAGTGGCATCCCGAGAAGATCGCCCACGAGGGTGACGACGTGCTGTTCAAGTACTTCATCGACGAACTCGTTCGCGGTCACTGACCGCACCCATTCGCGACTCGTTCGGTACCAAACGACCTGCATCCGACGTCTGCTACGTTTCGCGCCATGGCGAACCGACGCGTACGCGTGATGTGGAGTGACATCAACGGCCTGTCCCACGGTCGTTACGTGCCCGAGCGGCGGCTGCACGAACACGGCCACCATGCGGTCACCACGCTGACCATGGGCATCAACCGCGAGATCCTGCCGGTGCAGGGGTACGCCGCCGACGTCGGCTTTCCTGACCTGTCCACCGTGCCGCTGGCCGAGACTCGCCGGCCCGGCTGGGAGACCGACACCGATGTGATGATCGCCGACCTCGAGTTCGGTGGCGGACAACTGGCGTTGGGTCCACGCAACGCGCTGAAGCGCGCCGTCGATGCCTGGCGCGCGCTGGGATACGAGCCGATGCTGGGATTCGAGTTGGAGTTCTACGTCATGAAGCCAGATGACGCAGCGCCCGGCGGCTATGCCCCGTTGCAGCTGCCATCGCACCGCGTGTACGGCGTGGGGCTTGGCGGCGTCGACACCGATCTGACCTTCGATCTGTTCGACACCGCCGAGCACAGCGAGCTGGACATCGAAGGCATCATGGCCGAGTTCTCGCCCGGCCAGATGGAGCTGAACCTGAAGTACGGGCCGGCCCTGGACTCGGCCGATCGAGCGTTCATCGCCAAGGAACTGACGCGAGAAGTCGCGGCCCGGCACGGTCACTGGATCACCTACATGGGCCGCCCTATCGCCGACGGCGTGGGCAGCGGTTTGCACATCAACTTGTCGCTGATCCCGGTTGGTGGCGGCCGCAACGTGTTCGACGATCCGTCGGGCGAGCACGGCCTGTCGGGCCTGGCGCGCCAGTGCATGGGCGGCCTGCTGGCCCACCACGAAGGTCTGGCGGCCATGTCGGCACCGTTGGTCAACAGCTACAAGCGGCTGATCCCTGGCATCATCGCCGGCTACTGGGCCAACTGGGGCCTCGACAACCGGATGAGCACGTTCCGCGTGCCGGGCGAGCGCGGCGAGGCGACCCGCATCGAGAATCGCATGCCCTGCGGTTCGGCCAACCCGTACCTGGCCGCCGCAGTCATGTTGAACGCAGCGCTGCTGGGTGTGGTCGACGGGATCGACTGCGGCGAACCGCAGACGGGTGATGGCGACAGCGAACCGAACACCGATCGCCACACCCCCCACAACCTGGCCGATGCGCTGGACGCGTTCGAGGCCGACAGCGTGTTGTGCGAGGCGATGGGCGCCGATCTGGTGCGTTGCTTCGTGACCATCCGTCGCGACGAGTTGGCCCGATGGGAGGCCAGCGGCAACGAATGGTCGCTTGAGGCGATCAGCGATTGGGAGCTCGCGGAGTACCTCCCGTTCTACTGACAGTTGCAACCTGTGTTTCGGGTTTCTGGCACCGGACCCGGTCACTTGTCACTCTGAAACCCTTACAAATCAACGGTTCACGTGTCGATGCGCACAAGCTGTTGACCGAAGGACGCTTCCTGTTGCGGTACGGCACGGTCGCCGAAGCAGCGGTCACCGGGTGCCTGTCGGGC
>JANNFQ010000656.1:0-10934 GCA_031380045.1 Acidimicrobiaceae bacterium | reverse complement strand
CATCGAGCTGACCGCCGATGGGCTGGCAGCAGTCGGCCGCATTCCCGCCGGGTACCTGTACGTCGATGGCATCGTCGGCGATGTCGGCCAGGGTGTGCTGCGCGATCGCAAGGTGCTGGCCGAGGAAGGTGTGGTCGTGGTGGTCGTCACCGTCGACATCAGCACTGGCAAGGTGTTGACCGGCCCCGAGATCATCACACGCGGTTGGGTGTACGCGCCCGAGGCCGAAGATCTGTTGGACGAGGCGTGCGACACCGTCGCCGCGGCCGTCGAGAAGGCGCTTGCCAACGGCGTGCGCGATGTCGAGAACCTCGAGCGCGATGTGCGGCGTGCGGCCGGCAAGTTCGTCAGCGAGCGCACCAAGCGCCGGCCGATGATCGTGCCCGTCGTCATGGAGGCCTGATGTCGTGGCAGCGGGGTCGCCGTTTCGCGGCGGCCCGATTCATCGGCGCGTTCGCGATCGTGACGGTCGTTGCAGTCGGGTGTTCGGACGACAACGCGTCCGGCCCGACCACCGTGGTCACACTGGTTGCGGCCGAATGCGCGGCGCAGCAGCCGTCGTTGCGCGTCGACCTGGTCGGCCAGGCGGTGGAGGCCGTCGAGACCCAGCTGGGTGGCCCGCAGCAGTACTTCGAGATCAACGCGACCAGCCTGCTGGTCAACCTGTTCGTCGCCATCGACGACGGCACCAAAGTGCGGCCGTTCGTGTTCCTGCAGGGCGAACTGAGCTCGACCGAACCCGAAACTGCGCAGGGCAACACCTTCGCTGCCGACGCCCTGGAATTCGATCCCCAGAAGGTCACATCGTGCGTTGCCGACGAGCTGCCCAGCTCGACGGCGTCGGCGTTCGAGATCATCGCCGGGCCCGACGGCGCAGTCAGTTACTCATTGGTGGTCGACTCGCCCGCAGGCGGCCAACTGGTGGTGGCGGTCAGCGGTGTCGGGCGAGTGTTGTCGGTCGACCCGGTCTGAACCTGCATCGCTCTCGCTGGCCCCGCCGACCCGCTTCCGGTCCGTGAACGCGTTGTCTGGCGCAGCCCGACGGACCGGAACCACGCTGGTGGGCCGGATCAGGTGGCGGGAACTGCGTCCAGCACGCCGCGCAACGCTTGGGCGGCACCCAACAACGCGGCGCTCTCGTACGGCACGACGATCTTGGCGTTGTCGCTGTCGGCGAACTTGCCGAGCGTCTCGAGCTGCAAGATGGCGATCAGCGACGGATCGGGACTCGCCTCGCGGATGGCCTGATACACCGTGGTGATGGCTTGGGCGCGACCCTCGGCCTCGAGCATGTACGCCTGCCTGTTGCCTTCGGCGCGCAAGATGGCCGCGGCGCGCTCGCCTTCGGCCGCGCGGATCGCGGCCTTGGCCGCACCGTCGGCGATGTTGATGGCCGACTGCTGGTTGCCCTCTGACTGCAGGATCTTGGCGCGCTTTTCTTGATCAGCCTGCTTCTGCAACGCAAGGGCTTCGAGGATCTTCGGCGGGGGAGTGATCTCGACGATCTCGATGCGGGCGATGCGGATGCCCCACTTGTCGGTCACGACCTCCATCTGGAACTGCACGTCGGTGTTGATGCGCTCGCGCTCGGACAACGCCTCGTCGAGCGACAGCGTGCCGATGACCGATCGCAATGCGGTGCGCGCCAGCGCATCGATGGCGACACTGAAGTTGGCCACACTGAACAGCGCCTGCTTGGCATCGACGATCTGGGTGAAGATGGTCGCGTTCACCGTGACCACCACGTTGTCCTTGGTGATCACTTCTTGGCGGTCGCCGGGCACGGGGATCTCGCGCATGTCGACCCGCTGCAACGAGTCGATGAACGGCCCGATGATGACCAGGCCGGGTTCGTGCGTCTTGCGATACTCGCCCAACCGTTTGACCACGCCGACCTCGCCCTGTTGGACGATGTTGACCATGTTCTTCAACATGACCAGCAGGATGATGACGACCAACGCTGCGACGACCACGGCAATGATGCCGCCTGGCCCCAATGCAATCATGAAAGCTCCAAATCTGGGTCGGCGGCTCGCACCGTCAACGTGGTACCGGCGACGCTCGTGACGATCACCGGAGTTGCGGGTGGAATTGATTCGCCGAAGCCCGTGACGGCCAGCCAGTTCTCGCCGAGCAGCCGGACGTGCCCGGCCGCATCGCGTCCGACCTCGTCGATGGTGACGCCGCGGGCGGCAACGAGGCCGCCGTGCACTCCACGGATCGAGACGCCTGGGCCGCGGTGGGCAAAGGCGCGGCTCATGTACGGCCTGACCAGGGTCAGACCGAGGGCACCGACGCCGACCGCCACGACGATCTGCACGGGTACCAGCGACGGGGCGAAGACGGCCACCACGGCTGCGGCAGCCGCGCCGATTGCCCCGAACATGGCGAAGAAGGCGAGGTGGTGCAGCTCGACAGCCAGGAGCACGACACCGATCACGATCCAGACGATGGCCATGGATGGCACCTCCAAGGTGACGATACGCCGCCGGCGCCGACACGCGTCGGCCAGGACGAGATTTCAGGCACGCAGCAGTCGACGGTTCTCGTCCTCATTCGGCACCCTGATCCGGCCGGTTGACGGAAGCCATCACGACAAGGGCTGAGTTTCGGGGCATGGGGGTGCGCTGACCAGGTGCACCGGGCGTCGCGCGCCCCCTTGGTAGGTTGAAGATCCATGACCACCTACGGACCAGGGTCGCGCCGCAGCCCCAAGCAGTCCTCCGTGCGTGGCTCGTCGCGTTCCGCAGCCCCCACCAGCAGCAGCGGCCGCTCGAACAGTTCGGGTGCGGCGCGGGCGTCGGGCAGCTCGTCGTCTCGACGCGAACAGGCATCGGCAGACCTGCGCGGCGCCATCCAGGGACGCGAGAACGAGTTCGCCGGCATCGCCTTCATCGCGGTCGGGCTGCTGATCGGGCTGTCCATCTACGTCGATCTGGCCGGTCCGCTTGGCCGCGGCGTCGAGACACTCACCGGGTGGTTCACCGGCGTCGGGCGGTTCGTCGTGCCCATCGCGCTCGTCGGCATCGGTGTCGCGCTCGTTCGCAAGGGTCGCAGCGAACACCGGTTCCGGCTCACGTTGGGGTGGGCCGTCTCCGCGCTCTCGATCCTTGGTTTGCTGCACGTGGTGCGCGGTCCCGAGAAGGTATGGGCCAACTTCGACGCATTCGGCACCGCAGGCGGCTGGTTCGGCGCGATCATCGGCGAGCCGTTGCGTGGCCTGTTGGCTGATGCCGGTGCCATCGTGGTGTTCGTCGCGCTGTTCGTCGGTGGTGTGTTGCTGATCACCGGCTCCACCCTGCGGGCCATCATGTCGCAGACCGGCCGCGGCATGGGTGCCGTCGCCGCTCCATTGGGCCACGTCGCGCGCCGGGCCCGCACTGCATTCGACGGTGTCACCACACTGCGCAGCGACCGCGAAACCGGCGACCATGAACGCCCGGGGCCCAGCCTGTACGACGCCGCCGCAGCCGACGACGATGTCTGGGCCGACCCGCCGGCGAAGCCAAAGCGCAGCCGATCGAAGTCTGCCGATGTCGTCCCGCTGGACGATGCCGGTCCTGGACAGCAGGCCGAGTTGCAACTGGGGCCTGGCGCACAGCGCGGTCCGTGGGTGCTGCCACCCACGTCGTATCTGGTGCGCAGCGAGTCGCAGACCATCAACAAGGCCGAGGTCGAGGCGCGGGGTCGCACGCTGGTCGAGTCGCTCGACTCGCACGGCGTCGAGACCAAGTTGCTCGGTCAGACCGTGGGTCCAACGGTCACTCGTTACGAGCTCGAGCTGGGCTCGGGGGTGAAGGTGGCACGCATCACCAGCCTGAACCGCGACATCGCCTACGCCATGGCGGCCACCGATGTACGCATCCTGGCGCCCATTCCGGGCCGCTCGGCCATCGGCGTCGAGGTGCCCAACCACACCCGGCAGTTGGTCGCGCTGGGCGACATCATGACGTCGGCCGAATCGAAGACGTCGTCGCATCCACTCGACGTCGCCGTGGGCAAGGACATCGCCGGGCGCTCGGTGGTCCTCAACCTGGCCACCACACCCCACTTGCTCATCGCCGGTGCCACCGGTGCCGGCAAGTCCAGCGGCATCAACTGCATCATCACGACGCTGCTCATGCGCAGTACACCCGACCAGGTCAAACTCATCCTGATCGACCCCAAGCAGGTCGAGATGGGTCAGTACAACAAGCTGCCGCACCTGCTGACAGCACCGGTCACCAACCCCAAGAAGGCGGCCAACGCGCTGGGTTGGGCGGTGAAAGAAATGGAGCGTCGGTACGACCTGCTGTTCGAAGTCGGCTTCCGCGACATCACCGGATACAACGCCGCGTACGACCGTGGCGAGCTGCAGGGCGAGGGCGTGCCCGTCATCGATCCCGATGCCGACACCGGTGCGCCGCCGCAGTTCGAACGGCTGCCGTACATCGTGGTAGTCGTCGACGAATTGAACGACCTCATGATGGTCGCCGCACGCGACGTGGAAGAAAGCATCACCCGCATCGCCCAGACGGCGCGTGCCGTCGGCATCCACCTCATCGTCGCCACACAGCGTCCCAGCGTGAACGTGATCACTGGTGTCATCAAGGCCAACGTGCCGGCGCGCATGGCGTTCGCGGTGTCGTCGTTGACCGACAGCCGGGTCATCCTCGATCAGCCCGGCGCCGAGAAACTGGTGGGCAAGGGCGACATGTTGCTGTTGCCCGGCAACAGCAACGTGGCGCAGCGCATCCAGGGTTCGTTCGTCAGCGAAGAAGAGGTGCACAAGCTCGTCAACCACTGGCGTCGCCAGGGCCCCGAGCCGGTGTACGTCAGCGGCGTCGAGGGCGACGAGGGCGGTGGCGGCAGCAACAGCATGTTCGCGTCGTCGGGCAACAGCGGCGACGACGAGGACGAAACGCTCATGCGCCAGGCCATCGAGTTGGTCGTCCGCAGCCAGCTGGGATCCACATCCATGCTGCAGCGCAAGCTGAAGGTGGGCTTCGCCCGCGCCGGTCGCATCATGGATCTGCTCGAGACCAGCGGCATCGTGGGGCCCAGCGAGGGCTCAAAGGCCCGTTCTGTACTGATGACAGTCGAAGAGTTCGAGCTGTTGATGGAGAGCGGCGGGCTCTGACCCGCGTCCAGGCTCGCTTCCAAGCGCGGCCCGTGCACCGCCGGGGCCGCAGGCGGCGCCGATAGCCTGGCGGGCCATGGGGCAGCGGTTCTACGTCGAGACATTGGGGTGTCCCAAGAACCAGGTCGACAGCGACAAGCTGGTCGGCACGCTGGTGGCCGATGGCATGACCGCCGTCGATGACGCCGCCCTGGCCGATCTGGTGGTGGTCAACACATGCGCGTTCATCGACGAAGCGCGCAAAGAGTCCATCGACACCATCCTGGCCCTGGAGGATCAGCGCAAGCCCGGTGCCCGGCTGGTGGTCACCGGCTGCATGGCCGAGCGCTACGGCGCCGAGTTGGCCGAGGCATTGCCCGAGGTCGATCAGGTCGCCGGATTCGGCGTAGGAGTGAATCCGGGTGCCTCGCGCGGGAAGAAATTGATCGCGGTCAGTTCGGTGCCGATTCCTTCGTTCGATCTGTTGAACCTGCCCCGGCCAAAGTCGACCAGCCCGTGGGCATACGTGAAGATCGCCGAGGGGTGCGACCGCTCGTGCGGGTTCTGCGCGATCCCATCGTTCCGTGGGCCGCAGCGCAGTCGCGATGTGGAATCCATCCTTCGCGAGGTCGACGAACTGGAAGTGCAAGAGATCGTGCTGGTGGCTCAAGACCTGGCGTCGTACGGCAAGGACCGCCCCGACGAGTTGGGTGCCGGCAGCATCGTGCCGCTGGTGCGTCAGGTCGCTGCCAAGGTGCCGTGGACCCGCTTGCTGTATCTGTATCCCAGCGATCTCAGCGACGATCTGATCGACGCCATCTGCGACACGCCGGTGCCCTACTTCGATCTGTCGCTGCAGCACGTCAGCAAGCCGCTGTTGCGGCGCATGCGCCGGTGGGGTGACGGCGAACGGTTCTTGCGCCGCATCGCCGACATTCGCATGCGTCAGCCCGACGCAGCGTTCCGCAGCAACTTCATCGTCGGTTACCCGGGCGAGACCGAGGCCGATCACGATCAGTTGTTGGCCTTCGTCGAACAGGCCCAGCTGGATTGGTGCGGGTTCTTCTCGTACTCCAACGAAGAGGGCACGTACGCGGCCGATCTCGACGGTGTGGTCCCTGCACCGCTGATGGCCGAGCGGTTGTCAGAACTGCGCGAACTGCAGGACGAGATCACCGCCCGCCGTCGCGACGAGCTGATCGGCACCACCGTGACGGTGCTGGTCGACGAGCCAGGCGTTGCCCGCAGCCACCGCGAAGCGCCCGAGATCGACGGCGTCATCGAGGTACCCGACCACCTGATGGTCGGCGCGTTTGCCACGGTGCGTATTGTCGATGCCATGGGGCCAGATCTTGTTGCCGAGGCAGTCTCGTCGCGCGTGCCCGAGGCACAGAGGACCTAGCCGTCGTGCCGGTCGAATCGTCCGCTGTCGCCACCTGGGCCAACCTCGTCACCGTCGCGCGACTATTGATCGCGCCACTGGTCTTCTGGCTCATCCCCCAGCACGCCGGCGGCGCGTGGCCCGCCTTCGCGCTGTGGTTCGTGCTGTGCAGCAGCGACGGAGTCGACGGATACCTGGCCCGCAGGCACGGCACCACCACGCTGGGAGCGTTCCTCGATCCGCTCGCCGACAAGGTGCTGGTGCTCGGCGCGATGTTCACACTGGTCAGCCGCGACGTGTTCTGGGTGGTGCCCGTGGTCGTCATCGCCGGGCGCGAGCTGGCGATCAGCCTGTATCGCACGTTCGTGGGTGCCAAGGGAGTCAGCGTGCCGGCCAGCAAGGTGGCCAAGTGGAAGACCGTCACCCAGCAGTTGTCGGTCGGTTTCGCCATCGCACCGCTGACCGCGCTGGACGCGAAGTGGTTGTGGAACGGTCTGCTGTGGATCTCGGTGGCGCTGGCCCTAATCAGCGGCGGGCAGTACATGTGGCGGGCCCACATCGGCAAGCGCGTCGCCGAGCTGACCCGGGTGGCCTGAGCCGTCGTGCGCTGTGATGTGGTCGCCATCGGCACCGAACTGCTGCTGGGGCAGATCGTCGACACCAATTCGGCCCACATCGGCCAGCAACTGGCGGCCAACGGCATCGATTCGTTGCTGCAGCTGAAGGTCGGCGACAACCTCGACCGGATGACCGCCGTGCTGCGTAGCGCGCTGGTCGACGCCGACGCGTTGATCGTGTGCGGCGGGTTGGGTCCCACCCACGACGACGTCACCCGCGAGGCGATCGCTGCTGTCATGGGCGTCGAACTGGTGCACGACGAGGCCATCGCCCAGGTCATCACCGGCATGTTCGCAGCTCGTGGTCGCACCATGGCCGCCAACAACCTGCGCCAAGCCCTGGTGCCGGTCGGCGCGTCGATCATTCCGCAGACACGCGGCACCGCCCCCGGTTTGATCTGCCCTGTGACCCTCGACGGCGTCAACAAGGTGGTGTACGCGGTGCCCGGTGTACCGCACGAGATGATCGACATGCTGGAACGCGCCGTGCTGCCAGACCTTCGCCGGCGCAGCGGTCTGGCCGCCGTCATCGTCAGTCGCACGCTGCGTACATGGGGCGAGAGTGAGAGCGGGCTGAACGAGCGCCTCGACCCGATCATCGATCAGTTGCAGGCGTCGGGCGCGGCCACCCTGGCCTTCCTGGCCAGCGGCTGGGAGGGCATCAAGGTTCGTCTCACGGCCAAGGCCGACACATTCGAACAGGCCATGGCCCGCCTGGCTCCGGTCGAGGCCCACGTCCGCTCGATCGTCGGCGACCAGGTTTTCGGCATCGACGACCAGACGATGGAGTCGGTCGTCCTGGACCTGCTGCGTCAGTGTGGTTGGACGCTGGGCCTGGCCGAGTCGGTCACGGGTGGGCTGGTGGCCGGCCGAATCACCAACGTGCCGGGTGCCAGCGAAGTGTTCCGGGGCTCGGTGGTCAGCTACGCCAGCCAGGTGAAGTTCGATCTGCTGGGTGTCGAACCGGGTCCCGTGGTCAGCGAACGGGCAGCGGGTCAGATGGCCGAAGGCGCGAGACGAGTTTTGCACGCCGACGTCGGCCTGGCGTTGACGGGCGTGGCCGGGCCGAGCGAGCAGGACGGCATGCCCGTGGGCACGCTGTGCGTCGGCATCGCTCTTCCAGACGGCACCACCACGCGCACGCTGAGCATGCCGGGCATGCGCGAGCAGATGCGGCAGATGAGCGTCATCAGCGCGCTCGACCTGTTGCGGCGTCAACTGCACTCGATCTCGTAGGCTTTCCGGCCACGCCTCCGTAGCTCAACGGATAGAGCAGCGGGTTTCTACCCCGTTGGTTGGGAGTTCGATTCTCTCCGGGGGCGCTCATCGTTCGGGACGCTGGCGTACTGTGGCGTCCGATGTGGGTCGCTCGTGTACGCAGCGCGACCTCGCCGTGGCTTCGCAGTGGGCTGATCATCGTGTTGGTGGTGGCCGCCGCGAATCTGTGGAAGCTGGGGGCCGGGTTGGATTCGAACCCGGTGCTGCATCGCGCCGGGCTGTCGGTGCCCACCCAGTCGGGCATCCTGCCGGGCGACCACACCATCGATCCCAACGACGGCTACACGTTGCAGGCACTGGCCCGCGCGTCAGTCGATCAGTGGATGGACGGCGATGTGCCGTACTGGAACCGGTTCGAAGGTGTAGGAGCGCCGTTGGCGGGCGAGATGCAATCGATGGCGTTGCACCCGTTCGTGCTGATGTACCGGGTGCCGCAGGGGTTCCTGCTGATGCAGATCCTGTCGGAGTCGCTGGCCGGCATCGCGACCATGTTGCTGTTGCGCCGTCTCGGTATTGGTCGCGCCGTTGCCATGGGGGCCGGCATCGCCTACGCGTTCAACGGCACGTTCGCATGGCTGTCGAACGCTGCGGCCAGCCCGGTGTTGTACCTGCCGTTGCTGCTGCTGGGGGTCGAGGTCGCGCGCGACGCCGCGCACGGCGCCGCTGCTCGACGCGGTGGGTGGGCGCTGGTCGCCATCGCCATTGCCGGATCGTTGTACGCGGGCTTTCCCGAGACCGCGTACATCAATGGCCTGTTCGTGTGCCTGTGGTGCCTGGTGCGCATGGAGGGTCTGCCTCGCGCCGCGTTGCGCAGCTTCATCACCAAGCTGGCTGCGGGCGCCGCGGCGGGCATGTTGCTGGCGTCACCGGTGCTCGTCGCGTTCCTGGACTACCTGCCTCGCGCGAACGTGGGCGGGCACGAGGGCGCGTTTGCCACAGCCACGTTGCCGCGGCCGTCGATCAGCGCGCTGTACATGCCCTACGTCTACGGCCCCATCAACGCGTTCAACGGCAACACCACCAGCCCCAACCTGGCGGGCTTCTGGTCCAGCATCGGTGGCTACTTGTCAGCAGCACAACTGATGTTGGCGATGCTGACCATCGGGGTGCGCAGGCTCAGGCTGACGCAGGTCGCGGTAGTCGTGTGGTTCGTGATCTATCTGTCGAAGACCTACCGATTCATGCCCGTCATCAAGGTGGTCAACCTGTTGCCGGGCATCAAAGAGATGGCGTACTTCCGCTATTCACAGCCGTCGGTCACGATGGGCATGCTGATCCTGGCCGCGTTCGGGGCACAGCGGATGTTGGACCAGCAGATCTCGCGTCGTCAGATCGCGATCACGTCGGGCGGCGTCGCTGTGGTGCTGTTCGCGCTGGCGATGTATGCCCGAACCGAGACCCGCCACTTCGTGCTCGCGGCCCACTACAGCGTCTACTTCGTCGGTTCGTTCGTGTTCGCGATCGGCGCCGTCGGCTTTGCCGGGTGGCTGGCGTGGAACCCCGGATGGAACCGTCGAGCGATTGCGCTGGGGTCGTTGCTGGCTGTCGAGGCGGCGGTGACGTTCATGGTGCCGCAGCTGTCGACCGACCGGATGAGCGACGTCAACATGGCGCCGGTCGAGTTTCTTCGCGACCACCTCGGCTTGCAACGGTTCTACACATTGGGACCGATCGCGCCGAACTACGGCAGCGACTTCGGCATCGCATCGATCAACCAGAACAACCTGCCCATCCCCAAGTCGTGGAGCGAGTACGTCTTGGGCAACCTCGATGCCAACACCGATCCGCTTGGTTTCACCGGCACGGGCCGGGTGAATCCGGTCGGTCCATCGGCGTTGGACGAGTTCCTGAGTCACCTGCCCAACTTCGCCGGTATCGGCACCAAGTACCTGGTGACTACGACCGATACGGCCGTCTCCGAGCGCGTCGTCGGCGCGGGTCTGGCGCCTGTCTACGACGACGGCGGCGTCGCGATCTTCCTGCTGCCGGGTGTCGCCGACTACTTCACGGCCGATGCCTCCTGCACGGTCACTGCAGTGAACTGGCAGCAGGCTCAGGTCGACTGCAGTCAGGCCAGCACCCTGTTGCGCCGCGAGCTGGCCGATCCCAGCTGGTCGGCCACGGTGAACGGCGACCAGGCCGAGGTCGTCACTTCTGGCCAGATCTTCCAGTCGGTCGCGGTGCCGGCGGGTACCAGCCGAGTCACGTTCCGCTTTGCCCCGCGCCGCATTGGCCTGGCCTGGCTGGCCGCCTTGGCCGCGGTGCTGTGGATGATCGGAGTGGAAGTCGGTCGTCGCCGCCGGTGGCCCTTCGTTCGTCACGCAAGTGCGCAGCCATCTGACTGAAGCGCCGCGCTACGGTGCGGCCGACCGATGTCCACGCTTCACGAGGACGGCCGACCCGTCGTCGGTTGGACGGCATCTGTGCCATACGCTCGGTGGGGCGCACCGAGGGAATCGGCCATTTCACCCCTACCCTGTATTGACCGATTCGGTGGGTTCATCGGGCAACATTCTTCTGAAACAGCGAGGTTGTGCGTGAAGTTCAAGAAGGGCGAAAC
>JANNFQ010000648.1:0-6235 GCA_031380045.1 Acidimicrobiaceae bacterium | reverse complement strand
ATCCTCGTGCTCAGCAACGGCAACTTCGTCGTCGTCGATCCCGCATTCGACAATGCGGCCGGCGCCGACGTCGGCGCCGTCCGCCTGTACGACGGCAGAACGCACCAGCTCGTCAGCACGCTCACCGGCGCCACTGCCGGTGACCTGATCGGCTCGAACGGCATCCACGAAGTGGGCAACAGCAACGTCGTGGTGCTGAGCCCGAACTGGGCGAACACCACCGGCGCGCCGCAGCCGAAGGCAGGAGCGGTCACGTGGTTCAGCGGCAGCGCGGGCCTGAACGGCGTGGTCAGCACCGCGAACAGCCTGGTCGGCTCGACAGCCAACGACCTGGTAGGCATCCACTTCACCGAGTTGTCGAACGAGAACTTCGTCACGAGCAGTTCGTTCTGGCACGCCGGTGCGAACGCAGTCGGCGCGGCGACCTGGGGCGACGGCGACGCGCCGATCGTCGGTTCGGTCGGTCCGGCCAACAGCTTGGTCGGTGTCACGGCCGGCGACCAGGTTGGCGACCGGATCACAGCGCTGACGAACGGCAACTACGTGGTGACCGCGTCATTCTGGGACGACACAGTGAACGGCCACGTCAACGCAGGCGCCGCGGTGTGGGGCGACGGCAGCGACGCCGGTTCGCGCCGCGTCGGACCGGTGACCACGGCGAACAGCCTGTGGGGACCGCAAGCGAACGATCTGATCGGGGGCCAGGAAGTGCTGGCGCTCACGAATGGCAACTACGTGGTCATCAGCCCTGCATGGGACCTCGGTGGGACCGTGAACGTCGGCGCAGCCACACTGGCCAACGGTGCGACGGGGCTGGTGGGCTTCGTCGCCGCTTCGAACAGCCTGCACGGTTCCACGACGGGCGACCTGCTCGGCACGAACAACTCCGGAAACGGCGGCAGTGTCGCGCTGACCGACGGCAACTACGTGATCGCCGCACCGCAATGGAACAACGGTGGGGCCAAGCCGCTGGCCGGTGCCGTCACGTGGCGAAGCGGGGCAAGCTCGGCGATCGGCATCGGCGACACCATCTCCACCGCGAACAGCCTGTACGGCGACGCCGCCGACAACCGGATCGGCTGGAATCGCGTGGTGCCCCTTCCCAACGGTCGGTATGTGGTCAGCAGCGAGCAATGGGACAACGGCGCAAACGCCAACGTCGGCGCGGCCACGTGGGCAAGCGCACTCGGTGCCACGATCGGACCGGTCAGCCCGGCGAACAGCCTTGTCGGAACCCAGACCAACGACGGCGTCGGTGCCAACATCGTGGCGCTCGGGAACGGCAACTACATCGTGGGCAGCCCCTCGTGGCATGCCGGTCGGGGCGCGGCCACGTGGGGCAGCGTGGCCGGAGGGCCGACCGGGCCCGTGACTGACACCAACAGCGTCTTGGGCACGAGCACGACCGACCGCGTCGGGCTTCTTGTGCAGCCCATCGGGAGTGGCAATGCCGTGCTCGGCAGCCCGTTCTACAACAACGGTCGCGGCGCGGCCACGTGGATCGATGGGTCACAGGGACGCGTCGGCCTGCTCGATGTGTCGAACAGCCTCATCGGTGGGCAGGCAGGCGACCTCGTCGGCGGCAGCATCACAGTGCTGGCGAACGGCAACTACGTCGTCAGCGCCAGTTCCTGGAACAACGGCTCGACCGCCAACGTCGGTGCGGCCACGTTCGCGTCCGGAACGGTCGGCCTGACCGGATATGTCTCGCCTGAAAACAGCCTGATCGGTTCGACAGCCGAAGACCGGATCGGTTTTTCCCAGTCGCTTCCCGACGGCGGGTACGTCCTGCAGTCGTCCGATGTCGACCACGGAGGCCTCGTCGATGCCGGCGCGGTGACCTACGGGTCGGCACTCGGAAGCCGCGGCGAGATGACCGCAGAGAACACCGTGTTCGGCACGGTCGCCATGGGGAACATCGGTGCCGACAACAGGTTCGCCGCCGACGGCTCGTTGGTCGTGGCCCGGCCCAGCAGCAACATCGTCACTTTGTTCCGCCCGGTGCGGTCTGCCGACGACTACTTGCCGCTCGCGCCGGCGCGGTTGGCCGACACCCGCCCGGCGACGACCACGGTCGACGGCCAGTTCGCAGGAATCGGAGCGATCGCCGGGGGCACGATGCTGGCGTTGACGGTCGCCGGCCGGGGCGGCGTGCCGGCCGACGCCGTTGCCGTCGCGTTGAACGTGACCGCCACCGAGTCCGGCGCCGAAGGGTTCCTGACGGTGTTCCCATGCGGCTCGCCGCGCCCGACGGCATCGAACCTGAACTATGGACCGGGCACGACCACTCCGAACGCCGTCATCTCCAGGCTCGGTCCTGCTGGCACGGTGTGCCTCTTCGCGCAACGGACCGTGCACGTGGTCGTCGATGTCAACGGCGCGTTTCCGCCGACAACCAGCTACGTCGCGATCAACCCGGCGCGCCTGATGGACACGCGTCCTGGCGAACCGACCGTCGACGGTCAACAGCAAGCGGCAGGTCCATCGGCAGGGCAGGCGGTCACAGTGGTTCAAGTGACCGGGCGTGCGTCGGTGCCGATCACCGCATCGGCGGCCGTCCTGAACGTGACGGTGACCGAGGCTGTTGCGGCCGGGTATGCGACCGTCTACCCGTGCGGCACCCAGCCACCGACCGCGTCCAATCTCAACTACTCCCCCGGCACCACCATCCCCAACCTCGTCATCGCCAAGGTCGGCGCCGGCGGCACAGTGTGCGTGTTCACCCAGTCGACAGCGCATCTCGTGGTGGACATCGTGGGCTTCCTGCCGGCGGCGACGACGTACTCGGCGCTCGTCCCGGCACGTCTGCTCGACACCCGACCCGGCAGCCCCACCATCGATGGCGTGCTGGCTGGGGGCGGCATCGCCCCGAGGGGCACGGTCACGGTGGTCCAAGTCGCCGGCCGGGCCGGCGTTCCGGCCGGCGCAGCCACCGCCGTGCTGAACGTGACGGTCACCGAACCTGCGGAGGCGGGGTACGCGACGATCTACCCGTGCGGCATCCCGATCCCGCTGGCCTCGAACCTGAACTTCGTTGCCGGCCGCACCATCCCCAACGCGGTGTTGTCGCGCATCGCACCCGACGGCACCGTCTGCATCTTCAACAACCAGCAGACCCACCTGATCGCCGACGTGATGGGCTACTTCCCGTAGCAGCCTGCAGAGGTCCCTCGCAGCAGAAGGACATGGTGCGGGCAGGTTGACGATGAAACGGACCGTGCCTGCACCTGGCGATCCAACGATGGCGGACACGCGATACTGAGCGGTGATGCTCGATCCCCTGGCACAACTCCTCGCTGAAGCCGCTATCCGTCGGCGATTGCTGGAGTACTGCCGTGGAATCGATCGGTGCGACGCAGCGCTGGTGGCGGGCGTGTACCACCCCGACGGCACCGACGACCACGGCTCGTTCCAGGGACTCGGCCTCGAGTTCGCGGTGTACGCGACACAGTCGCTCGCGCGCCACGCGTTGGCCACCACACACGTGATCGGCGACTCGCTGTTCGACTGGGTCGACTCGGCCACGGTCGCGGTCGAGACCTCGGTGCTCGCCGTCCACCGCTGCGCCAACGACGACGGGGAGTACCTCGAGCGCTTCGGTGGCCGGTACTTCGACAGGTTCGAGGAACGCAACGGCGACTGGCGAATCGCCGAGCGGAAGCTGACGTGGGACTGGGACGTTCGAGAGCCGGTCACCCGGGCGTTCCCACCGGACCGGTTCCGACCGTCGCCGCGTCACGGCAGCTGAGCGGTCACCCGTCCCGTGCCGAGCGACATCGGGGTGGCCGCCTTGACGAACCGCAGATGCAGCCTCAGGGTGCCCAGCATGATCCCTGGCTGATGGAGCCAATCGTTCCCGTCGTTGTACTCGATCGACTCAAGGCGATCCAGCAGCACGCCCCACGCGATCTGCTGCTCGATGCGTGACAGGTTCGCCCCGGGGCACACCCGTGGTCCGGCAGAGAACGCCAAATGGCGCGTGGGACCTTCACGATCGAGGTCGAGCTCGAACGGACACGCGAACTCCTCGTCATCGACGTTGGCCGCGGCGAATCGGAGATGCAGCAGGGACCCGGCCGGCACAGCCACACCCTCGAACACCTCATCGCGGGCAGTGATGCGCGTCGACAGCCCATGCGTCGGCGATCGCATGCGCAGGGCCTCCTCGGTGAACACGCGCAGCTTGCCTCGGTCGTGGCGGAGACGCTCGAACAGGCCGGGACGTTCGCACAGCAACTGCGCCTGCTCCTCGATGGCGTACTGGGTTGTCTCGAGGCCGCCGATGACCATCGCATGGACGATGCCGGCGATCTCCAGATCGGTCAGCTTGCGGTCGAGCCCTCCGTACTCCACCTCGCACAAAAAACTCACCATGTCGTCCTGCGGGTCCAGTCGCTTGGCACGCACGTGCTCGTAGATGTAGTCCTGGAAGCCGTCGAGACGAGCGAGCATGTCCTGCGTCTGCTCTCGCGTCAGCTGATGTCGGTGCCCGAAGCCATGGACGAATGGCGTCACGACCGCATCGCCCCACTCGGCGATCTGCGGGATGTCCTCGTGCGGGAATCCCAGCAGGCTGGCCATCACGCGCTGCGGCAGCGGCCTGGCAAAGCGGGAGATGAACTCGACCTCGCCATCGTCGACCCACTCATCGAGTAGATCGTTGGCGTGCTTGGTGATCATCTCGCGGTGGCGCAACGCTCCTGGGCCGACCCACGGATCCGTCAGCTCCTTGCGGTGCCGCACGTACAGCGCTTGCGTGGGCCGCAACGACACCATCGCCGCCTGCATCAGGTTGCGGTACGTGGCGAACACCTCTTCCGGTGTCATCCCCTGGTCGGCGTAGTTGCCCACCGTCCCTTGCGTCACATTCGGGAAACGCTCGAGATCCTTCACCACCCGCGCCACGTCGGCATGCTTGGTCAAGACGAACGCATCCGTTCCCGGCGTGGGGCCACCGCCCTCGATCCGCAAGACCGGCGCCTCACGATGCAAGATCTCGTACGCCTCGTACCAGTGCTCCTGCGCGCCGTCGCCGAACAGATCGATGTCGCCGAGACCAACCGGACACATCATCGGGCCCAGCAGGTGGTTGATGTGCCTCGGATGTGACTCCATGCGCGCCTTTCACCTCTCGAACACTCGGACTGACCCCGGCCCGACGGTGCGACGCTAGACGCGGTTCGAGCGACGAAAAGTCGAGTCGGCGGAACACCTCCACAGGGGTCGGACACAGAGGACCCGAACGAAGCACGAAGCCGTCACACTGGTAACCGCGCGACTGCCCCGGTCTTCACACGCGTACACTGGGCGCATGTCCGTGCCGGGTCGGCCGGCTGTCAACTGTTGTTCTGACATCGAGTGACCTGCATCGATGCCGTCGATCATCCCCATCGTGATGGTCGTTGGCCGATGTAGTGATAGGCGATCTGTTCGTCGGAGTAGCGATGTTGGCGGCCCACGGGGCACGCGTCGCGCATGGCCAACCAGTACTTCCAATGCTCGACGACTTCGGCCGACGTGGCATCACCCACAGCCAACGCTTCGTTCAGCTTCGGTAGGCAGTGCATGGAACAGTCGCAGGGTGGCTGCGGTTCGGGGACCGGATGTGGCGCCGGTTCGCCCAGCACGATGGCGGCACGAAGCGCGATCCAGGGGCCGAAGGTGGGATGGACGCACAGGTGGCTGGGCGACAGCCAGGCCATGCCGGCCACGTGGGCCAAGCGTTGGATGGCGACCAACCGAGGGGCCGGCTCGTGTGAGTATCGGATGTCGATGAGGCGAGGCAGGTCGGCGGTAGCCCGACCGATGACCTGCTGCACATAGGTGTCGACCGGATCGTGCACCGGTGTCGTGGACTGCCGCACGAACCGGTCGATGTGCGGCCACATCGCGCGGGTGTTGCCGATGACGACCACTGATGCCGATGCGTCGCCCGGCAGCGCGACGTCGGCGGTGACGGCGGCGTTGTACCGACCGACCGAGGTGATGGCGTGCAGGTCGAGCCCGGCCTGGAGGCACCGAGCGGCGACGAGTTGGGCGTCAGTCGACGAGGGCATACGACTCGGCCAACCACGAGGCGACCTGATCGGTGAGGTCGGCGGGACTGCGCATGTTGACGTAGTGATAGGTGCGCGCGCCGGCGACGATGGGTTTGCGCGAGATCTGTGGGTGCACAACGGTTCGTTGCAAGGGAAAGGACATGGCCACCCACTTGGTCATCGGCCGCAGCTCGATG
>JANNFQ010000644.1:0-2509 GCA_031380045.1 Acidimicrobiaceae bacterium | reverse complement strand
GAGCCGAACCCCGAGTCGAATCACGAGGAGCCCTCATGACCATTCCCCGCCGACCCGGCATGACCGTTCCGCTGCCTGGCCATCTGCACACCCATCGCGATCGCTTGGTGGAATTGGCCGACATGGGCTACACGGACATCTGGTCGGCCGAGGCAGATGGGGCGGACGCCTTCACCCCGCTGGCGTTGGCATCGGCGTGGGAGCCACGGTTGCGACTCGGCACCGCAATCGTTCCGGCGTACACCCGCTCGCCGGCATGCTTGGCGCAGTGTGTGGCCTCGTTGGCCGATGCTGCGCCCGGGAGGTTTGCCGTTGGCATCGGCTCCAGCAGCAATGTGATCGTGGAGCGGTGGAACGGCGTGCCCTTTGTGGAGCCGTACAAGAAGGTGCGCGATGTGGTGCGTTTCCTGCGTGACGCGCTGGGCGGCGAGAAGATCTCGAAGCGCTACGACACGTTCGAGGTGCAGGGTTTTCGGTTGGGTGTGAAGCCCGAGCAGATGCCGCCCATCCTGGTGGCCGCGCTGCGTGAGGGCATGCTGAAGTTGGCGGCCCGCGAAGGCGATGGGGCGATCATCAACTGGTTGAGCGGAGACGATGTGACGCAGGTTGCCGCAGTGGTGCGAGAGGCCGCCGGTGGTGACGAGAAGGAGATCGTTGCTCGGATCTTCTGCTGCCCGAGTGAGAACGCCGATGTGGTGCGCGCCGCCGGCAAGTTTGCAATTGCGGCCTACTTGAACGTGCCGGTGTACGCCGAGTTCCACCGGTGGTTGGGCCGAGCCGAGGTGCTGCAGCCGATGTGGGATGCCTGGCAATCAGGCGATCGAAAGGCGGCGCTGGCCGCGATACCGGACTCGCTGGTGGACGAGTTGATCGTGCATGGCTCGCCCGCCCAGTGCCGGGCCAAGATCCAGCGATACTTCGACAACGGCGTGACCACGACGTCGTTGGCGATCATGCCGCTGGACCCCGACCTGAAGCACTGGGACGCCGTGCGGGCGCTGGCGCCGACAGCGAACTGACCGTCACGCCGCCCGACGGTTGGGCGAGGGCGACCGCCGGGCGGCGTTCG
Source organism: Acidimicrobiaceae bacterium (assembly GCA_031380045.1). Classification (GTDB taxonomy): domain Bacteria; phylum Actinomycetota; class Acidimicrobiia; order Acidimicrobiales; family Ilumatobacteraceae; genus VFMC01. The sequence goes on along the minus strand of JANNFQ010000644.1, from coordinate 1,440 downwards.
ACGCCAACTGGCGACGGATCTGAGCAATGTGGGCGAGACCGCGTTCGCGGGTACGCCGATCGAGGCGGAACTGCACAGGCAGGTCCGAAGGGGACAGGAGCGAGAGCTGCTCTGGACGGGTGGTGGCGGTGGTACGTGTTGCCATACCCGCACGATGGCAGGGGGGTGTGACGCGGTTGCGCGCCTGCGGTCGTCAAATGGATCACGGTTCCGCGTACGCGAGAAATCCCATGTCGTCCACTGAGCCTGCTTGTTGGCCGCCAGCCTTCTGGGAGGCCTTCTGCATGTACATGTTCTCCTCGTGAACGAGCCACATGATGAACTCAACCCCTGCTGAGGCGTGGATCGATTTCAGGGTGCACCCGAGGGCTTCAACGGCGCGCCCCTTGCCGCGATGTTCTGGGAGCACCAAGAACGCTTGAAGGAGTTCGGCGTTGAACTTGACGTGCCGCTGATGGGCGGCGACCGCGACAATCACGTCGTCGTCGTCGACAATGAGCAGGACGCTTCCGGTGCGGGCAAGCACCAGGTTCGGGGCGCCAACAAGGAGGAAGTCCTCGACATCCTGAGCCCACCACGGCGCGTTCGCCGTTCGGGTGATTGCTCTCACGCGGTGGAGGGTGCGTGGCGTCAGCCGTTCAGGCCTGAAAGTCACCCCCGGAGGCCGATGCGGGCTTCCAATGCATTGGCAGTGTCACCACTGACCTCGCCCGTGAACTGTGGGCTACGGAACTCGACATCTCGAGATGCCAACACCTGGACGTAGAACCGTGCAGGTGCCGGGTCGTCCACGCGAAGGCTTTCTGCGATCGCTTCGGCGAAACCGTAGAGGAACTGGTCCCGCTCTTCCGGCGACCAGTCGGCGACATATGCGACGTCGCCGAGTAGGACGGCCGACGGATCGGGCTGGCGAAGGGCGACCATGGCGCGAACGAAGGTCTGCGTCAGTTGCCGGACTTCCTCGCGAGCCCGGATCGCGCTCATTGGAAGCATGGCGAGCGAGTCGTGGTCGGACCCGATCCTGATCTCGACCAGACCGTTGACGGCAGCGGCCACGACCTCCGGATCGCGCAGACGGGATCTCGAGAAGGACGCGACTGGAACAGCGCTCATCTTCACGAGCCTATCGCATCATTCGCCAACTTCCTGGCAATCTATTGGCAGATATCTGGCAGAGCTTCTCCGGTGCCGGCGGAGCGCGGCGAGTCGTCGTTCGAACACTCCGCCGATCGGCCATTCGTCGGCATGCTCCGACGCCACCGGCCAGACGGTTCCGCTCACACCGAGTCCGCTGACCGAGTGACCCACCGGCGGGACATGCCCGGACAACCGCATGACACCCCGGGCGTAGGGTCGTTCGGATGGTCTGGTCGGGCGGAGACACGATGGTCGGGGGTGCTCAGGGGGTCGCGGGCGTCGCCGATCTGGCCCGTCTGGACG
>JANNFQ010000317.1:0-3049 GCA_031380045.1 Acidimicrobiaceae bacterium | reverse complement strand
GGGGCCGTTCAACATCGAGGTGTGGGACGTCGTCAGCATCGTCGTCGCGGTCGCGTGCTTCGTCGCCACCGCGATCATGTTGCGCACCACCATGTTCGGCCTGTCCATCCGCGCCGCGTCCGAAGACTTCGACGCGGCTCGTCTGATGGGCGTGCGCGCCAACCGCGTCATCTCCGGCGCCTTTGCATTCGCCGGTCTGCTGGCCGGCATCGCTGGTGCCATCTGGCTGGTGCGCCGCGGTCAGGCCGATCCGCGCATGGGGTCCGAGCCACTGTTGAAAGCGGTCATCGCTGCGATCATCGGCGGCCTGGGCAGCCTGCAGGGTGCAGTGGTGGGCGGCCTGGCGCTGGGCGTCGCCGAGGTGTTCTTCCGGTCGTGGCTGCCCAGCGATCTGCAAGGTCTGACCGACAGCTTCGTGTTCGTCGTGATCGCCGTGCTGTTCGTCGTGCGGCCGCAGGGTCTGTTCAACGTGCAGACGGCTGAGCGCGTCTGATGGTCACGCTTTCGAACATACGCCGCGTGGCCGTGCCGTCGCTGGCCGGCAACATCGGCCTGTTGGCAATGGTGTTCGCCGTCGGTCTGGTCTACGCGTCGGGTGGCAGTTCGGCACGCGATCTGTTGATCACCGACCTGCTCATCAACATGATCATCGTCATCGGTTTCCACGTGTTCATCGGCAACACCGGGGTGCTGTCGTTCGGCCACTTGGGCATCGCCAGCGTGGGCGCGTACACCATGGCGCTGCTGGCGGTTCCTGCGGCACGCAAGGGCGTGCTGATCCCGAAGGCGCCGTGGGGCATTTCCGACATCGAGCTCAGTCCGTTCGTGGCCACGCTCATCGGCCTGGGCGCGGCCATCGCCGTGTCGGTATTGCTGGGCTTGGTCGCGGCACGCACCTCTGGCCTGGCAGCCACCATGATCACGCTGGCGTTCCTGTTCATCGTGCGGCAAGTGGCCGAGAACCGCAAAGACCTGACCGGGGGCGCGCAGAACCTCAGCGGCGTTCCTCGTTTGGACGGCAACACGTGGGCGTTGGTCGGTGCCACCGTGGCGGTGGTCGTCGCAGTCTTCTTCAGATCCAGCAAGACGGGCCGGCTGGCAGTCGCCACGCGCGAAGACGAGTTGGCCGCCGGCGCCATGGGCATCGAGGTGTTCACGCCGCGGTTGATCGCTTTCGTCGTCAGCGGCGCCATCGTGGGCTTGGGCGGCATCCTGCGCGTCCAGCAACTGGGGTCCATCGGCCCATCACAGTTCAGCTTCGAGTTCACCATCCTCATCCTGGCGATGCTCGTGGTTGGTGGCATGCGTACGGTCACCGGAGCCATCGCCGGCACGGCCTTCATCACGGTCGGCAAGGAGTTCACCCGGTTCCTGGGCGACGGGCCGCACTTCCTCGGCTTCGATTGGCCGGTGGTCGACGGCCTGCCCGATCTGTTCCTGGCGGGCTCTCTGTTGGCGGTGCTGTTGACTCGCCCCACCGGCTTGCTGGGCGAATTCGACATGGGTGCATGGTTCAGCATGCGGCTCGGCCGGTCGGCTGCCGACGACGCAGTCACCACCGCAGCTGCCATCGACCCCACCGACGTCGACCCGGCCCGTGTCGATCTGGTCGAAGACGGCCCCTCGCTGGCTCAGAGCCGGGTCGCCGGCGCGCTGCGCACCGACCAGCTCGGTGTGATCTTCGGTGGGTTCACGGCGTTGGACAAGGTGTCGTTGACCGTCGAGCCCGGTCGCATCGTCGGGCTGATCGGCCCCAACGGCGCGGGCAAGACCACGTTCGTCAACCTGTTGACCGGGCTGGTCGATCAGACCAGCGGCACCGTGCACCTGGGCGATCAAGCGCTCAGCGGACCGCCGTATCGGCGGGCGCGCCAGGGTGTCAGCCGCACCTTCCAGAACCTGCGCATCTTCAGCTCGCTCTCGGTTCGCGAGAACGTGGCTGTGGCAGACCTGATCGCCCACCAGCACCGCTCGCACCGCGCGGGCGTCAGCGTCGACGAGTTGCTTGCACTGTCGGGTTTGTCGTCGTTAGCCGAACGTCCGGCATCCACGTTGGACTACGGCAACCAGCGCCGGCTCGAAATCGCTCGCGCTGCTGCGCTGCGTCCCGACTTCCTGCTGCTCGACGAACCGACCTCGGGCATGAGCGAGTCCGAGTCGCTCTCGATGGTTGACCACGTGCGTCAGATTGCTCTGGCCATCGGTTCGGGTGTGTTGGTCATCGACCACGACCTCGGGTTCATCACCAACATCTGCGAGCACATCATCGTCCTCGATCAAGGCGCGGTGCTGGCCGAGGGAACAGCCCACCAGATCCAGAGCGACCAGCGAGTGATCGATGCGTATCTCGGGACGCGACATGGCTGACGAGGCCACTGGAACTGGCGGCCCTGCGGGCAGCACGGTGTACCGGGCGCGACCAGTGAAGCGCGAACGCTTCGCCGAGCAGGTGGCAATCGAGTTGCGCGACATGATCCTGTCGGGACGGCTGGCCTTCGGCGAACGTATCGATCAGGATGCCGTTGCCGACGCGCACGGCATGAGTCGGCTGCCGGTACGCGAAGCGTTGATCGCGCTCGAGCACGAGGGCTTGGTCGTCAACACGCCGCGGCGCGGTGCATACGTGGCGCAACTCAGCCCCGAAGACGTGCTGGATCAGTACGAGGTGTACGGCTTGGTGGCGGGGCTGGCCGCGGCACGCGCCGCCGAACGACTGACACCCGACGAGGTCGCCGATCTGCGCAAGGCGCACGTGCAATTCGGCAAGGCCAAGGGCGGCGCCGCGCAACAGCGGTCGAACGAAGAGTTCCATCGCATCATCAACCGCGCCGCCAGCAGCCGGCTGCGCAGCGTGCTCAGCCTGTTGGCACGCAGCCTGCCGTCGCACCACTACATGTTCGACACTGCGTGGGCAGTGCTGGCCGCCAGGCATCACGATCGGGTGTTGGCGGCCATTGAACAACACGATGCGCTCGGCGCCCGGGCGGCCATGACCGAACACCTCGTCGCCAGTGGCCACCAGGCCGTGGTGGCGTTGAAGAAGAAGGGC
>JANNFQ010000516.1:0-8861 GCA_031380045.1 Acidimicrobiaceae bacterium | reverse complement strand
GGGATCGTTCTGGGATCTCTCGGCGTCGGCGCGCTTTTCGAGGTTGCCTTCGGCGAGGTCGCCGCGGACGAGATCGTCTCGACCAACCTCGAGGTGGACCCGCGTGTCATCGTCGTCGACCTCAGCGAGGAAGTCGTCGATGACACTGGTGGCATCCAAAGTTTTCAGGGTTTCGCAAGCAGCGCTCTGGCAAGCGTCGCTGCTGAATCCGGAGCGACAACGGTCGGACTTGTCGAGTTCGAGAGCCTCGCATTCCCGGACGGCGGATCCGGCAGAGCGATCGTCATCGCGTCGGACGCCATGCAGAACCTCGGCGTCGTGCCCCTGCTCGACGTAGCGATCAAGCGCCCGAACTCGTCGCTTCCCATCCTCACGAACTATCGCGTCGACCAACTGTCCAGTGAGGTCGCCGGAATCGGTTTGCCCCTGATCGACTCTCAAGACGTATTGCGGGTCGTCCCTGCGCTCGGTGCTGTCTCGGCCTTGGAGAACGGGGCGATCGTCCACATCCCAGAGTCGCAAGTCGATGACGTGGCACGCCAGCTCGACCATGTCGTGCCCGGGATGTCGATGCGGCTCGTCGAGCTCGGCGTCGGTGAGCCGATCGTGCGGGCGTCCATGTCCGAGATGGAGATCGGCGACATGAAAGTTCCGCTCGAGGACGGGAGCATGCGAGTCCGATGGTCGGACGAATTGGATGATGGGCGGGACGTTGCCGTCATCAGCTACGCGGACCTCGCGTCACACTCCGTCGACCGAACCCGCCTGGAGAACTCGATCGTGCTGGTTGGAACGCTCGATCCAGCACACACCTCCCTCGTGGACACGCCGATCGGTGCCCTGCCGCCAGTGCTCATCCAGGCGAACGCCGTCAACACGCTGCTCACCCGAGCGTGGATGAGGCCCGCATCCACGCTGGTTTCGATGCTGGCCGCACTCGTCGGCGCGTGTGCTATTGCCCTGATGAGGCGAACCCGCTGGCGAGTCATCCTCGCCTGTCTGATCGTCGTTGGGTGGATGGTCGCCGTACGCCTGCTCTCCGATCGTGGCACCCTCGTCCAAGTCCTTCCCGTACCAGTGACCGCAACGATCGCTGCCTTGCTGTTCGAGGTCGTTCGGCAGCTTCACAACCTCGGGGAACGTCGTCGACTTCGTGAGCTCTTCTCCCAATACGTCTCCCCAGGCGTCGCTGAACAACTCGTCAGTTCGCAGCGAGGGACCCGCGCCCAGGAGGGCGAGCGACTGACCATCACGGCGCTGTTCTGTGACCTCCGCGGCTTCACGCCACTCGCTGCCGCGCTCGAACCGTCGATGGTGAGACAACTGTTGAACGCCTATTACGAGGAGATCGGCGCGGTCGCGTTTGATGCAGGCGGAACCGTCATGCAGTACACAGGCGACGAGATCTTCGTAGTGTTTGGCGCGCCCATCCCGATGGACAACCACGCTTCGGCTGCGATTCTCTGCGCCCGCGCCATGTTCGAGCGGTTGGATCACCTCAACCAACTGCTGGTCGCAGATGGGCTCCCGCCCATCACGTTCGGCATCGGCATCCACTCGGGCGATGTGGTGGCTGCTCACGTTGGATCGTCGTTCCGGATGCAGTACAGCGTCATCGGTGATGCCGTGAACGTCGCAAGTCGACACGTGAGCGCCGCTGCCGCTGGACAGATCGTGATATCCGAATCGTCGATTGCTCTCACATCGCCACCCGCCGACGGCGAGACGATCATGCTGCAGCTGAAAGGGATCGACGGTCAGCGCCTCGCTCACGTTGTGACAGCCGGACGGGCACAAGCGACTGCCTAGATGGTCCATCAGCCGGCGCCCGGCGGGCCGCCGTCTACTCGGGCCACACCGGCGAAGTCGGTCGATACGTCGGCCTCTTGCACCAGCACCGGCACCGTCAATGGCGTGCCGTCCCAGATGAACGCGGGCACATCGACGGCGGCCGTGAGCTGGGCTCGCGACTCGTCGGCCAGCATGTAGTCGCCGTTGGCAGGGTCGCGCAGGCGCGGCTGGATGGTGTTGATCGCGTTGGCTGCTCGCAGTTGCGCCCCGTTGCACGTGGCGTTGGTATCGGCGCACCCGTCGCCGACCCCCAGCGGATGATCGACCGGTCCGTTCCAGATGACGTTGCCCTCGATGCGCAGGTCGTCGTCGGCCAGCGACGGTGACGGAACACCGCTGGACGCGGTCGGCTGAAGCGGACCGTCCACCTGGATCTGCTGCCATTCGGACTGCACGCCCGCGGGGTTGACGATGATGTTGTCGACGAACGAGATGTGCCGATTCGGGATCATCGGTTCCTCGTTGTCGACCGAGCCCCAACCGCCTGCGTCATGGTGTGCAGTGCACGTAGCGATTGCGCCGTCGCACCCGCGCCGGCCGTGCACGAACTCGACCAGATGGCTGCGTGTCCCCACGTTGTACAGCGTGTTGTAGGCGAACATCACGTTGAATCCGCCAGCCACCCCCAGGCCCGCACCCTCGGTGTCGTGGACGACGTTGTTCACGATCTGGATGCCGTACGCCTCGTAGTTCAGGAACGGCGCCACCATGAACTCGAACCCGGTGCCTTGGCCGGCGGTGATGCCGCCCGTCCCACAGTCGAACACCTCGTTGCCCGAAAACGTGATGTAGGCGCTGCCACCCTTCGCGTACATGCACCAGTCCTGGGCGTCGTGAATGCGACTGCCGATGACGTGGCCGTACTGCACCGCGACGAAGTCGATCGCGTTGTCGTCGGCGCCATGGATGTCGGAGTACTCGATGTACACATGTTGCGACTGGTTGAACTTCACGGTCTCGTGCGCGCCGGTGCCGCCCGACAACTCGGCATCACTGATCAAGATGTGATCGCACGACTCGCAGTGAAAGGCATCGCCTTCGCCAACGATGTCAACACCGATCAGCGCGAAGTGGCTGACATCGAACATGTTGATGTCACCCTCGAAGGTCGCCGTGTGAGCACCGTCGGCAGCCTCGACGATCACAGGAGCGCTGGCCGTGCCGTGACGATCTTCCCAGTAGTTCACCGAAGTCGCCTGCGAATAGCTGCCGGCCACCAGACGCACGCGATACCCGGTCTGCAACTGTGTGCCGCTGGGAATGGCCTGCCATGCCGCGTCGACCGTCTGCATCGCGTGATCGCGATCGTGCCCATCGTTGGCGTCGTTGCCGCTGACTGGATCGACCCAGATGTCGATGCCTTCGTATTCACCGATGGAATAACTGCCGATGACAGCGCTCTGGCCCTCGCCGGTCTCGAACTCAGCCGGATCGGGAGCAGACTGGACCGGGCCCTCGAAGCCGGCCGACACCACCGGCACGGCAGACGTGGCGCGATCGTCGCTTCCGCAGGCGGCGAAGAACAGCGCCGACGCTGCCAGCATCGCTGTCGCGACCGCGGGCGTTCGCCCCGTTCGTGAGCCCGTCATCTGCACCGTGTCCCGTCCATGAGTCGCGCTGGCGACACCACATCACAGGTATCGGCAGGTCGCCGGGAAACATGAGCGAGTACGAAGCCGCCCTCAGTTGCCTGATACTGCTGCAGTCACGCGCCGGATCGCTGTCTCTCCTGCGGTGCGCAGGGTGTCCAGCGGGTTGCTCACGGCCGCTGCCACGAGGTTCATCGGTGGTTCGTCGGGCGAGCGAGGGTGAGGTTTCTTCGGAGCGGTCTTCTTGGCGCGCGCCAGCGCCTCGCCCAGTTCGATCAGCTCGGTCCGCGTGAACGCCTTGCGCACCTTCGGAAATAGCTCCTTCTCCTCCTCCTTCACGTGGTGGCGAATGCTCTCCATCAGCACGGTGAACTTGGCATCGAACCGCTCGTGGTCGGGGCTCATGCCGTCCAACTCGTCCAGCGTCCACTTCACCACGTGGTGCTCTTCCAGCGCCTCGAGGACCATGTCCTCGTTGTCGGGCATGTGCTTTCGAATCGCCGGGTACAGCAGTGCTTCCTCGATGGCTGCATGGACCGAGAGCGCCTCGATGACGCTAGCGACGAGCGCAGCCTTTGCCTTCAGTGCCCGAGGGCCGAGAGCCTCGAACCTGACGAACTTCTCTTCGACCGATGCGTGGTCGGCCTTCAACAACACCAATGCATCCATGGGATCCTCAGCCTTCTGATGTGACAACCACCGAACAGTTCGGCGGCGCTGAATGCCCCGCCCTTGTACTTGCCAAACCACAACCGGCACCTCACTCCCTCGCCCACGTGTACGGTGCGCGAGACTTGGAGCAGCCGAAAGAGAGTGGTCATCGACAACCCCAGCGCACCTATCGCGATAGAGCTCGGGTTGGCGGCAACAGAACTCGGGTTGGCACTTCGCCTTCTGTTCGACGTTGCCGCGCACGCCGATCCTGGGGCGGTGTCGGATGTGGTCCGGACCACCAGTCGAGTACTGGGTGCGAGCGCCGCTCGGTTGTACATCGCCGACTACGCGTTGCTGTGGCTGCAGCAGCTGGACGCCACGGGGTCGGTCGGCGATCCGCTGCCCATCGAGGGCACGATGGCCGGGCACTCGTTCGCCAATGGGCAGGTCGAGCTCGCCGGCGACGATCCGACGACGGTGTGGGTGCCGCTGACCGATGGCAGCGAGCGTCTGGGCATGCTCGAGCTGGAGTTCGACGGCTCACTCGCCCAGCTTCCGCCCACGTTGGACCCGATCATCAGCGCGCTGGTCATGATCTTGGTGACCAAGCGTCGGTACACCGATGTGTGGAACCGCGCTCGCCGCGCTCAGCCGCTATCGACAGCTGCCGAAGCGCAGTGGGATCTGCTGCCGCCGCTGTCTTGCACCACCGAGGACGTCGCCGTCAGTGGCATTCTGGAGCCGGCCTACTCGATCGGCGGCGACTCGTTCGACTACGCAGTCAGCCCGAAACAGCTCGACTTCGCGATCATCGACGCCATCGGCCACGGCATGTCGGCGGTACTGATGTCGTCGGTGGCCATCAACAGCCTGCGCAACGTGCGGCGCCAAGGCGGCGGCCTGACCGAGTCGTATCGCCAGACCGACGGCCTGATCGCCGAGCACTTCGGCGACTCGTACTACGTCACCGGCCAGCTCGGTACGCTCGATCTGCAGACCGGCGAACTGACGTGGCTGAACGCCGGACACGTGCCACCGATGTTGGTCCGCAACGGCACATATGCGGGCGAACTGGAATGCGCGCCGTCGATGCCGATCGGCCTGGGTGGGCCGGTCGTGCAGGTGGCCACCACACCCCTGCAACGCGGTGACCGCGTGCTGTTCTACACAGACGGCATCACCGAGTCACAGGCTCCCGACGACTCGTTCTTCGGCACCGAACGACTGTCCGATTTCCTGGTGCGGGCCACGCTCGACCACGTGTCGGTGGCCGAGACCGCTCGACGACTGTCGGCCAGTGTCGTCAACTACGTGGGCACCGGCCTGAAGGACGACGCCACCCTGTTCCTCATCGAGTATCGGGGCCCGACCTGACGACGTTGCCCGGAACCTGACGACGTTGCCCCGACCTGACGGCGATCGCGGGCTGGCGATCGCGGGCTACGGGCAGATCGCGGTTGGGGGCACGATGCCCCGAGGGTTGCCGGACCGATCCGCAGTCGCGTCGCCGGCGGCGCTGGTCTCTACGGCCGAGGCGGCGACCTCGGTGGCCGGCACGGGCGGGCCGCCACGGAACATGTTCAGCACCTCGCGCATCGCCTCACCCTTGAGTTGGGGCACCAGCACGGCGTTCCCGCCGATCGTCCGCGGTTCGCCCTCGATCTGATAGCTGCCGATGGCGGTGGAGTCGATCGAGCGCAGTTCACCGGCGAGTTCGATCATGCGTGAGATCGTCAGACCACTGTCGATGACGACGTAGTCCTGCACTGCCCCGATCAGATCGCGAACCAGCCCGGGATCGCTGAGCCCGCTGCCGAACACAGCGAACAGGGTGCGTTGCAGGAAGTCTTGCTGACGAGAGATGCGACCGAGATCGGAACTGCCGTCGGCAACCCACGTGGCCCCGTCGAACCACTGGTAGTGCCGCGACCGCACGTACGCCAGCGCCTCCTCTCCCTCGAACACGTGGCACCCCGGCTCGGGCACGAACAGCCCCGTGGACACATCGCGCGCCGGCCACTCGAATGGCACCGCCACGCCACCGACTGCATCGACGATGGTCGTGAAACCGCAGAAGTCGATCTGGACGAAATGGTCGACCGCAATCTCGAAGTTCGCGTCGATGGTGTTGATCAGCCGCTGCGGATCGTCCCGAACGAACGCGCTGTTCAACCGTGACGAACCACCACCATCGATCTCCAGCCACAGGTCGCGGGGAAACGACAGGATCGAGGCGCGATCGTTGCCCGGATCGATGCGCACGATCATGATCGTGTCGCTGCGCTCGCCGAAGGTCGATCGATCACCGAACGCGGCGGCGTACTGCGAGTCGGCGCCGAGACACGCGCCGTTGTCGGTACCGACCACCAGGATGTTCACTGCCTGGCCATCGCCACTCGGCGGGAACGTCTCGACTGGCGCCGCGGGGGCTGCCGTCGAGGTGGCCCCGTCGATGGCCGCATTGGTGTCGATCGTGTCGGGCGACGCGGCCGATGTCGGTGCCGAGGACGTGTCGCTGGTGGTGCTCAGCTGCCCAGGCCGATCGTCGTTGGCCAGCACCACGGCCGACACGCCGAGACACAGCACGACCGCTGTTGCCGACGCCGCTTGCATCACCATTCGCCGGCGGCGACGCACGCCCAGGCGATCGCGCACCCTGTTCTCCAGCGTCGCATCGGGTAGCAGGTTGCTGCTGGCCGAGTGAAGGCTGGCGGCGAACCGCTGCTCGAACGCACCAGGATCTCGATCGTTCATGACATCTCCTTCAGCTCTCGCCGCAGTTGCTCCAGCCCGCGGCTGGCATGCGTCTTCACGGTGCCCACTGACGTGCCCAGCGTTCGGGCCACCTCGGCCTCGGACAGGTCGTCGTGATAGCGCAGCACCACCACGGCGCGCTGGCGCACCGGTAGTGCTGCCAAGGCGGCAAGCAGCGGCTCGCGCAGTTCCAGGCGATCGACCGGGGCACCTGCTGCCACCGCTCCGTTCAGTCGAGCCAGAGCGCGTTGCTCGTGCCCGCGGCGGCGATGGCGCGACCTGACCTCGTTCACCACCGCTCGCCGCAGGTAGGGCAGAGCATCGTTCACCTCGCCTCGCCGCCAACGAGGCAACACACGAGCGAACACCTCGGCCGTCACTTCCTCGGCCACGAAACGATCGCTCACCAACATCGCCGCCAGCCGGAACACCGAGACTCGGTGCGCGGCGAACACCTCGCGATATCGGTCGTCGGCCCGACCGCTGGTCAGACCCGTCAGGGGCGTGGTGGGGATGTTGATCGAGCCGTGCATCTCACCGAATCAGACTCCCCATGAACCAGAAAGGTTGACACGCATACGATTCGGGCGGATGTCACGGGAAATCGATCGGTGACATACGGAACTGTGCCGTATCGTTGAACGACATGTGCTCCGGGATGACGACGTGACCCTGCTGCGGTCGGGGCTGGCGTCGGGGCTGCGGTCGGGGCCGGGGCCGGGGCTGGCGTCGCCAGACGCAATGGTCGTCGAACGTCCCGAGATCGGCCAGCGCGAGTTCATCGCCTTGGTCACCACGCTGATGGCCATGGGCGCGCTGGCCATCGACCTGATGCTGCCGGCGTTTCCCGACATTCGCGCCGAGTTCGGCATGCCCGCCGACTCGTCGCAGGTCGGGTGGATCGTCACCGCGTTCTTCCTGGGTCTGGCCGTCGGCCCGTGGCTGTACGGCCCGATCAGCGATCGGTACGGCCGTCGGCGACCGTTGTTCATCGGCATGGGCCTGTACATCGTGGCCGCCGGCGTGGCCAGCATCGCCCCGTCGTTCTGGTGGATCGTGGTGGCCCGATTCGTGTGGGGCCTGGGCGCTGCAGCTCCTCGCTCGCTCAGCCTGGCGATGATCCGTGATCGCTTCGAGGGCGACGGCATGGCCCGATTGATGTCGATGATCATGGCCGTGTTCCTGCTGGTGCCGATCCTGGCGCCCAGCGTCGGTGCCGGGCTGAACGCCATCGCACCATGGCGCGTGGTCTTCTGGCTGCCGGCCGTGCTGGCACTGGGCATCACGGTGTGGGCGGTGCAGCGACTGCCCGAGACATTGACCGATGCGCGCCGCCGACCGTTCACTCGCGCCTCGCTGATCGAGGCCAGCAGAGCGGTTGTCAGCAACCGGCAGACCATGTGCTTCACGCTGGCCATCACGTTCCTGTTCGGCGTGATGACGTCGTATCTGGCCAGCTCGGAACTGATCGTGGAAGACGTGTACGGCTATGGCCACTACTTCCCGCTGTTCTTCGGCGCCGTTGCCATCCTGCTGGCCGCCAGTGCATTGAACAATGCCCGGCTGGTCAGTCGTGTCGGCATCACCGTGCTGGTGCGGCGAATGGCAGTGATCGGCGTGCTGCTGGCGGCACTGCTGGCGGTGGTGTCGTTCACGAACGGCGGGCGACCCAACTTCTGGCTGTTCACGGCGGCGTTGGCCATCACCGTGCCGCTGGCGCAAGGGCTGGTGCCCAATGCCAACACGGCGGCGATGATGCCGGTGCCGCATGTGGCCGGCACCGCGGCGGCCATCATCGGCACCATCACCACGGCCGGCGGCGCATTGCTGGGTGGCCTGGTGTCGGGTGCCTTCGATGGCACTGTTCGGCCTTTCGCACTGGGCGTGCTGACCTTCATGTCGATCGCTGCCGCGCTGATCCTGTTCGGCGCCACCACCCGTGGCCACGACGACCGCCCCGGTCATCGCGCCCGGCGCATCGCAGCCGAGGCCAACGTTTCACTCGACGCGGCA